>DTZQ01000611.1 GCA_012961305.1 Armatimonadota bacterium
AAATTGAAGTGGCCCATGAGGAGGGGGCCCGCATTGTGGCCCATGGCGCGACCGGCAAGGGCAACGACCAGGTGCGGTTCGAGTTGACCTATCGGGCCTTGGACCCGACCATTCGCATCATTGCCCCCTGGCGCGACCCCAACTGGCCCATCACGGGCCGGCCGGAGGCCATAGAGTACGCTCAACAGCATGGCATTCCCGTTAAGCAGACCAAGGAGGAGCCCTGGAGCACTGACCGCAACCTGCTGCACCTCAGTTTCGAGAGCGGCATTTTGGAGGACCCCTGGCGGGAACCTCCCCCGGAGATGTTCGTGTTGACCGTTGCCCCGGAGGATGCCCCGGACGAGGTGACCTATGTGGAAATTGAGTTTGAGAAAGGCGTGCCGGTGGCGGTGGACGGAATGCGTATGTCCCCAGCGAGTTTGTTGGCCCATTTGAACGAGTTGGGTGGACGCAACGGCATTGGCCGAGTGGACATGGTGGAAAACCGCTTTGTGGGTATGAAGTCCCGCGGAGTGTACGAAACGCCCGGCGGAACTATTCTGCGCTTGGCCCACCGGGCCGTCGAATCCATCACCTTAGACCGCGAAGTTATGCACCTGCGGGATTTGCTCCTGCCCTATTATGCGACCCAGGTTTACTACGGCTTCTGGTTTTCGCCCGAAATGCGGGCCTTGAACGCCTTCGTGGATGCCACCCAGGAAAACGTCACCGGCACAGCCCGGCTCAAACTCTACAAGGGCAACTGTACGGTGGTAGGCCGCAAGTCGCCGGTGTCGCTGTACGACCCGGATTTGGTCTCTTTCGACAAAATGGAGGGCTACAATCCCACCTGGGCCACGGGCTTCATAGAACTGAATGCCTTGCGCCTCATTGCGCAGGCCAAGTTGCGAAACGTGCCGTAAGGACATGAACAAAGCGTCAATAAGTCAGTAGGTCAATCGGTCAATTGGCTTATTAACCTATTGGCGATGGACAAACTGTTAGTCCGCTAACGGCTTGCTTAGAAACCAATGACCCGGCGGGAGTTCGTCCAGCAACTGGCAGCCTTGGCCGCTGTGGGCCGGTCGCGATGGAAACTGAACCCTTCGAGGAAGGCGGCGGGACGGGTGTTCATTGCCACGGGGCTGGGTGGAGCAACCACGGCCAGCCTGGGGCAACTGACCGCCGCCCTGACCGAGGCGGTGAACCGCTTGACCGATTCCGCAGAGGGTTGGCGGCGGCTGTTTAGGCCCGAGGAGGTGGTGGGCCTCAAGGTCAACTGCCTTTCCGCAACCCTGACCACCCATCCGGTTGTGGTGGAAGCGATTATCGAGGGCCTTCGGCAGGCCGGAGTGCGGGATGAAAACATCGTCATTTTCGACCGCCGGGATGCGGAACTGGCCGGACATGGGGGCTTTAGTCTGAACCGCGGACGGCGCGGCGTGCGGTGTTTCGGATGCAAAGACGCAGTTCGCGGAGGGGTGCCTTTTGAACCCCGCACAGTGGGGAGTACAACCTTTGCGGTGAGCACCCTGCTGACTCGCGAATGTACCGCGCTGGTCAACGTGCCGGTGCTCAAAGACCACAGCCTGGCCGAGGTGACCCTGAGCCTGAAGAACCACTTTGGCAGCATTCGCCATCCGCTGCACCATCACGGCCCCGGCCAGCGGTGTGACCCGCAGGTGGCGCAACTTAACAGCCTGCCGGAGATTCGGCTCAAGACCCGGCTCCTCGTCGGCGACGCCCTGACGGGCATGTACGAGGGTGGGCCCTTCGGTCCCGGTTGCCTTTGGGACGCCGGGCTGCTCTTAGTGGCTACCGACCCGGTGGCTCTGGACACCGTCGGCTGGCGGCTGATTAACGAACGGCGCCTTGCTGCCCATCTTCCCCCTCATCTCCTTCCCGCCCACGTCCGCACCGCCGCTCAGCGCCCCTACCACTTAGGCTGCTGCCGGGCCGGGGAAGTGAAGACGGTGAAATTGTAGGCAGGAGCGAATTTTCATGACCGGGCAAGCCACTTTGACCCTTCGCCTGGACGATTCCTGGGGCCTCATTAATCCGAACCTCTACGGCCATTTTATAGAGCATCTGGGCCGGTGCATTGAGGAAGGCATCTGGGTGGGGCCAGAGTCGTCCATTCCCAATACTGAGGGCCTGCGCAACGATACAGTAGCGGCGTTTAAGGCCCTGAACCCGCCAGTGCTGCGCTGGCCGGGCGGGTGTTTCGCGGACCTTTACCATTGGGAGGACGGCATCGGCCCGCGGGAGCGACGACCCCGACGGGTGAACGCCTGGTGGTACAAAGAGGAGGACAATCACTTCGGCACCGACGAGTTCCTCCAGTTCTGTCGTTTGACCGGGGCCGAGCCGTACATCTGCGGCAACGTAGGCTCCGGCTCGCCCCGGGAGATGATGAACTGGGTGGAGTACTGCAACTACGGCGGGGACTCGCATTATGCCCGCCTGCGGGCCCAGTACGGACATCCCGAACCCTACGGCGTCAAATACTGGGGCGTGGGCAACGAAAACTGGGGCTGTGGCGGGGCCTACGACCCGGAATGCTATGCGCGGGAATATCGCCGCTACGCTCTGTACCTGCGCCGCTTAGACCCCTCGCTGCAACTCATCGCTTGCGGCCACACAACCCGCGATTGGAACCTCAGATTTCTGGAAACTCTGGGCCGCTTGGACCTCCTGGACCATCTGAGCATCCACCGCTACTATGGCTGTGGACACGAAACGGAGTTCACCGACCAGGAGTACTACGACCTCTACCTGCGGGCCCTGCAAGTGGACGCCGATATTCGGCGCACGGAGGAACTGCTGAGTTTCTTTGGGCAGGGGCGGTTCATCGGCCTCGTGGTGGACGAATGGGGGGTGTGGCATCCCCAGGCGAAAAACCCCGACGGGCTGTACCAACAAAACACGCTGCGCGATGCCTTGGTCGCGGCGAGCGTGTTGGACGTGTTCAACCGCTGGGCGGCCAAGGTCACCATGGCCAACTTGGCCCAAACGGTGAACGTGCTCCAATGCGTCATTCAGACGGAAGGGGCAAAGATGTGGCTCACCCCGACTTATCATGTGTTTTCCCTCTACCGGCCACACCAGGGAGCCACTTCCCTGCGGGTGGACCTGGAATGTGATTCGGTGGCTGTCCGAAATCCAGAAGGCCGGGAGGCGTCTCTGCCGGTGTTAAGTGCCTCTGCGTCGCGGCACGGGGAACGGGGCGAGTTGACCCTGACGGTGACCAATCGGCATTTGACCGAACCGCAGGAGGTCGCCGTTCGCTTGAGGGGTGAGGCTGCCCTGGGCGAAGGTCGTCAATGGGTGCTCACGGCGGAGGACGTGCGGATGGTCAACCGGGCGGAACAGCCGGAGGCTGTAGTCCCAACGGGGTCGCCCTTCCCCCCGGGCAAAGCCGAGTTTACCCTCGTGCTGCCGCCCAAGTCGCTGACCACTTTGGTAGTGCCGTTGCGGTAGGGCAGTCCCTGCTTACCCCTCGCGGACGGCCTATGGCTTACCGCTGAGCAGAGTGTCAATGGGTCAAGCGGTATTAAAGTTAACCTTGTCGAGCAGGGGATGGTCGGGCGGAGGAAACAACGAACTGGAGGCAAGCATGGCCAAGTTAGCAATCGAAGGGGGCGAAAAGGAGGTTACCCTCAGTCCTCCCAACTGGCCGCAGGTGGGAGAGGAGGAAATTGAGGCGGTAGTCGCTGCCCTGCGCAAGTCCGCAGAGGATTGGGAGTACCTGTGTTCTGCGCGTGGCGGAGGTCCGACGGCGGAGTTCGAGCGGACGTTCGCTGAGTTCATGGGGGCAGAATACGGCCTGTGTACCTGCGGCGGCGGACCGGCGTTGCACGTCGCGGTTATGGCCGCGGGGGTGGAGTCTGGCGACGAGGTCATCGTTTCGCCCTACACCTGGGGCCAAACGGTCTCCTGTATTTTGCAGCAGAACGCCATTCCCGTTTTCGCCGATATTGACCTGCGCACCTACAATTTAGACCCCAAGTCCGTGGAGGAACGCATCAGTCCCTACACCAAGGCCCTGGTGGTAGTGCACATCTACGGCCATCCTGCCGATATGGACGCCCTGAACGCCGTGGCCGAAAAGCACGGCCTTCTGGTCATCGAAGACTGCGCCCAGGCAACGGGGGCCAAGTACAAGGGCCGGCGGGTGGGGACCTTGGGCCATTTGGGCTGCTTTTCCATCGGGGACGGGAAGCAGATTATCGGTGGCGAGGGCGGGGTGCTGTTGACCAACGACTGCGACCTCTTCGAAGAGGCCCTCATGTTCGGCCAGCACCCCTTGCGTCAGTCCTGGCAGGTGGAAAATGAAGAACGCAAGAAGTGGATGGACAGCCTCATTTACACCTATCGTATCCACCCGCTGGCCGCGGTAATTGCCGGGGTGCAACTGCGGTATCTCGACCAATGGAACGCGGAGCGGCGGGCAAACTACGAACTGCTTTCCGAAGGTCTGAAAGACGTGCCGGGCATTGAGCCGGTGTACGTGGCGCCGGATTGTGAGCACGTTTACCACATTTACAGTCCGACCTTCGTGCCGGAGGAAGTGGAGGGAATTTCCCGCGACACCTACATTGAGGCTTTGCAGGCGGAAGGAGTGCCCATCGGCCACGGATACGTGCGCACGCCCATTCACCTGCGGCCACGGATGCAGGAAAAAAGGTGGTTTTTTGGCCGGGGCTATCCCTGGGCAGCCGGCCGGCGGGAGATTGTCTATCGGCCGGGAGACTGTCCAGTGGCGGAGCATCGGTGTGCGGAGACGGAGTTGACCCTGGGAGGAGGCCCGCGCTGGCGGGGGGACCAGTCGGCGTTAGTGCGGCAAATCCTGAACGCCTTCCACAAAGTGGCAGAAAACCTGGACGTATTGCGCCGGCGAGAGCGGGATTTACGGTAGTCCCCGAAAAAGAGAGGGTCTTGCACCCCCAGCGCCCATTCATCCGGCGGGAAGTCCAAGGAGTCCGTTCCACATAGGCGATATATGCGCCCAACAACTGGCCCACTTGCTCCAGTTCCCCCTAGACTGCCTTGATGGTCAAACTAAATTCGCCATTAGACCTACCCCAGATGGAAATCTTGGGCTAAGGTTACCCAATAGGTGGGAAACCGGCTTAACCAACTTCCGTTGGTTTGCTAAAGGCGGCCCCGAGTTTGAACCCTGGGGGGGAAGGTTGCTTTCCTTTTCCCAAACGAACTTAAGCCCGGCGGGATTAAAGGGGAGAGCACCGGTTTTGACAAAATCCCCTTTTTGCGGTATAATGTTCGCAGTTTGGCCGCCGCGGGCTTTAGAGAAACGGGGGGAGTGTGAGGGGGGCCATAAACCTTCCTGATTTATCGGGGAGATACATGGACCCCCCTCGCATCCCTCCATGACTTGAC
>DTZQ01000612.1 GCA_012961305.1 Armatimonadota bacterium
AAATGGCAAACCCAGGGGCAAAAGTAGGAACCCCAAGAGCGTTGCGGTTGGTGCTGTCGGCTAAAGCCACTACCTCCGCGGTGCGGGAGAAACCGCTTAAGGACATGGTAGTCAAGGCCCCGGCGGTCAAATCCATAAACACATGATACACATTGGCCCCATAGCGCACGGCTGGTTGGGGGTCCTCTTGGCTGGGACAAATCAAAATCTGGTGGCTGGTGGTATAGGGAGCAGTTACTTCCCACCAGAAGTCATACGGCGGGTAGCCCGCGGCGAAAGGGGGCAAATGACCATCGGAGTCCTGCGCGTATATGGCGATGGCCGTACCAATCTGCCGCAGATTAGACGCACACGCCGTCTGCCGTGCCTTCTCCCGCGCCCGACCAAAGACCGGGAACAGGATGGAGGCCAAAATGGTGATGATGGCAATCACCACCAGCAGTTCGATTAGGGTAAAACCCAAGTGTCGTTTCAATGTTCGCATCCTTTCTCCCCATTTGCCGTCTGGCAGACCAAGGTTTCCCTGTAAGCGTTTGACCCTCAGCCTTAAGGTCAGTGGTGAGTGGTGCGTGATGCGCGATGCGTGACTCGCGACTCAGATTGACGGCTGAACGCTTACTATTATAGCACACTTGTTCCATTTGTGCAAGGGGTCGGCGGCTGGCAACCTGCCGCCGCCCCAATCCCCTTCCCGAAAGGGTGAATTTGCGGGCGCCGAAAGTTGTCAGCGGTCAGGGGAGAACTACCGGAGCCTACAAGTTAATGCTAATCACCCCGGCCCTGACCAGCGACTGCACGGTCAGCAGGAAGCCCAATACCATGATGACCACCGCACTCGCCACCGGCAGCCGCTGCACCCAGGCCGCGCGTTCGTACCACCGGTCCAAAAAGGACTTGGCGGTGACCATCAATACCCCGAGGGCGATAAGCACTGCCGCCAAGCCCAAACTGAAGCCCAGGATGAGCAGCAGGCCGAAGGCCGTCCGCCGTAGAGCCACTGCCAGCAGCAAGATGACCAGAGCGTCGGGGCAGGGCACTAACCCCCCAGAGATGCCCAGGGAGATTAGTCCGGCCAGACCCACCGGGGGGGAGGAAGTTTCGGGGTGAAGTTCTGGTACGTGAGATTCCGGTGGATGTTCCTCCGGCGGGTGCTCCGGGGGGTGAAGATGGTTGGGTGCTCCCTCCGGCCCGTGAACGTGAAACCCGTAGGGCCCGTGGGCGTGTCCGTGAGCGGCAGAAGAGCCCCATCCCCTCGTCAGGGCCCGCGTGAACAGCCAAAAGCCCACGCCCAGAATCAGCAGTCCCGACAGGCAGCCCAGCCAGGGCATGATTCGGTCGGGCAGAACGTACTGGGAGAGGTAAAGGGTTACCACTCCCAAAAGCAACACGGAGGAAGTGTGGGTCAGAGTGACTATGGTTCCCAACAACACGGCGTCGCGCAGGGTGCCCTTGGAGCCCACGAGGTAGGCGGCGACAATGGCCTTTCCATGCCCCGGCGTGAGGGCGTGGGCCGCCCCCAACAGGACGGCAATGGCCAGGGCAAAGAGGATGAACCCCAAACTCAACTGCTCCCGGTCTAAGAGTTCTTTTAACCGTTCCTTACTCCCCTTACGAGGGGAAAAAGGGGAAGAAACCCGTTCCCGGGGGGGAGCGCGAGGGGTCAATTCCAGGGCCAGGGCGGGTATCGTTCGGGGGCCTCGCCGTTGGGCAGCCTCCTGGGAAGCCAGCGGGTCAGGAGAGGGCTCGCCAGTCAGGAAGGGCGGCGGCAGGGGTGGAGGAGGGGAAGGGGCCGATATTTCCCCGACCGTCGGCGGCAACTGCACCGTGCAGGTCACTTCCCAATTGCCCCGAACCAAGTCCGTCACTTTCGTCCCCTGTGGGGCCAACAGCACCAGGCCGAACTTGGCCCGATACCGTTCCTCAGGGCGATAGGCCAGCCGCAAACGATGGGGTTCCGAACCCCAATCCTTTACTTCCGTCCGCAGCCGGAGGAAAAGGGGCTCAAGGCAGGTTAAAAATTCCTCGTAGGGCGGAAAGGTGGCTTCCTCAATTTGCAGCCTCAGCGGCTGGTCATCTAAGGAAACCTGCAGTTGGGCCCGCAGTTGTTCCGCCCAAGTTTGTCTCTCCGGCGCAGAGAGTTCTCCATCCCCGTCGCTGTCCACCTCCAGCCAAGCAGGATGGGCAATCAGGCCCCCGTACATGATTTGGCAGTCCACCTCCAGGGCCTTAGGCGTCACGGTTACCTGGACGTAGTGCCGCACCATATCCTCATCCAACGGGTGGGCCACTGCCAGACCCGCTCCGATGACTACCGTTGTTAACCAATACCCATGTCGCCACATGGAACGTTGCTCCGCCGAGTGGTGCAAATAGGGGCCCAGTATTCTGGACTCCGATTACCAAGTCGGTTGGAAACCAACTGAGTCCCCTGGCGGGGACTTGGTAAAAACGCGGGCTTTGCTTTTCTACGAACGCATAAGATTTATCTCTCCCGCATTAACCCGTCGCGCCCAGCGCAGGAGGAACAATCCGCTGGAGGCAGTGGCAATGGTTGCTCCCAACAGGGCGAAGGAAGGGACGTAAGCCAGCGGCGTGATGGCTCGCGGCCCTAAGAAGTCGGTGATTAAACCGGCGAGCCAGGGCGAGAGGTTGCCAATGATGCCGCCTACGGCGATGAACAGGCCGAACAGCCGCCCGCGCAGTTCGTCGGGCACACTTTCGGCCAGGGCAGCCTCCAGCACGGGATAGGTCGCAAAAAGGCAGAAACCGTAGGTCATCAAGGCCGGCAGGACTCCCCGGGCGGGCATCCAGGGGATGGCTGCCGCCGCGAAGCCAGCCGTCCCCAACAGTCCCGCCGCCCAACGCAGGCGGTAGGGGTTGTCTGACAACACTCCGAACATCGGGTTGGCTACCACTCCGGTCAAACTCGTCAGGCCCAAATACAGCCCCACTACTGCCTCCCGATAGCCATGGGCTCGCTGCAGAAACAGAGAGGTGAGGGAGTGCACGCCCAGGGCTCCTAAGTCGCGCAAACTGAACACCAAGGCCAGAAGCCCAAACAACACCACAAACCGCAGGGACGGCAGCCAGGGGCGCGGTTCCTTGCGATTGCCCAGTTCCACCGGTGCATCCTGGGCCAGCAGGGCGAACATTGCCGCCGCCACCAGCCCCGCCCAACCCAACTCCCAACAGGGTGCCCGCCAGCCGGCCATTTGGCCCCGCCAGCCGCCGTACAGGGGCCCGAAAAAGAACCCACAGGCTGAGCCAATGCCTCCAATGCCCAAGGCCTGCCCCGGTCGGTCAGCGAACAGTTTCACCACCAGAGCCCCGGCGGCCGGGTGGTAAAAACTCCCGGCCAATCCGGCCAGCAGCAGGTAAGCCATCGCTGCCCCATAGGATTGGGTCCGAGCCAGGCCCAGGAAGGCCAGGGCGTTAACAGCCAGCCCCGCACTCAGCAGCAATTTCCGGCTGACCCTATCGGCCAAAATTCCCGCCGGGAAACTGGCCACACAGTAGGCAATGCCCTGCACCGACACCAGCAGCGTCGCCTGGGCCACCCCGGCCAGGCTGAACTCTCGCTGGAGTTGCAGGTACAACGGCACCAGCACCATCGGATAGACGTGGGTGAAACCGTGCAGCAGGGCGCACAGTACCAAGGTAACCGAACGACGGGAAAGGGCCATGGCTTCCTGTTTATTTCCGCTCCCAGTAGTACTCCGTCACTTTCCGAATGGCGGTGATGAGTTCCTCAACATCCTCGTCAGTCCAGAACTCACTGCACGGCAGGCGGACGCAGGTGCGCAGGATTTCCTCCGCATTGGGGCACAGGCCGAGACCGTATTCCACCTCCCCGCCCCGCTCCCTGTAGACTGGACACTCGAAGGGACAGGGAAAGTTAGGATAGGCGTTCTTCCGAGTGAACAGGGGCACGTTGTAGACGGGTTCGGAAATGTACCCGGCGCTGGCGGGGATGCCTTCCGCGTTGAGGGCCTGCACGTACTCCTGGCGGCTGACTCCCAGCACCTCCTCATCCAGGCGCATCATCCAGAACCAGTAGGTGCTTTTGCAGCCCTCCAGCACTTTGGGCGGATGAATGCCCGGCAGGTCGGACACCCTGGCCGTAAGGTAGTCGCCAATTTCGTGGCGCCGCTGGCAAATCCAGTCCAATTTCTTCAACTGGGCCAGGGCGACGGCCCCGTGCAGTTCGCACATCCGGTAATTGGGCGCGAGGAAATGTACATGTCGCATCTGGCCCGTCCGGTCATAGGCCTTGTCCGCGTACAGGGCACAGCGGTCGGCCAGTTCGTCATCGTCGGTGATGACCATGCCCGCATCCCCAGCCGAAATGTGCTTAAAGTCGTTCAGGCTGAAAGCCCCCAGGTCGCCGATGGTGCCGGCCAACTGCCCGCGGTACTCGCACAGGTAACTCTGGGCGCAGTCCTCAATTACTGCCAAACCATGCTGACGGGCCAAATCCATGATGGGAGCCATATCGCATGGGTTGCCCGCCAGATGGACTACCAAAATGGCCTTGGTGCGCGGCGTGATTTGCGCCTCAATGTACTCGGCCGTCAGATTGTAAGTGTCCAGGTCGAGGTCGGCGAACTTGGGAACGGCATTTTGGTAGAGGATGCCGATGAGGGTTCCCTGGTCGGTGATGGGAGAGGTGATGACCTCGTCTCCCACCCCCACGCCGGCCGCTCCCAAGGCCACGTGAATGGAAGCAGTGCCGGAGGTGGTGGCAATGCAGTGCCTAACTCCGTATCGGGCAGCGAAGGCCTCGCAAAACTGCTGTACCTTCTTTCCTTTGGTGTAAAACAGGGTGTTCTGCTCCAACGCCTCCGCCAGTTCCTTGATTTCCTCCAAACCAAAGCGGCGGCCCGTGCCAAAGGGTTTCCTTTTCACCTTCGGCCCGCCGTGCAGGGCTAACTGAGCCATGATTACCTCCTCCTTTAGGCGGCGAGTGATGAGCCTGCCACTTCCCCCACCGCAGGAATAGCAAAAGGGTAGAGTGGCAATCATCCGGGGAAGATATTACCACAAATCGGCCGGTTGCGCAAGGGGACGAAGCAAATCTGCCTGCCCGATATTGACAATTTGGGGGGCGTATGCTATAATGCTAACTGTACCTCGCAAATATGCAAGGTTAGGCGCAATTGCGGCCCTCTGACCGTTCATTCGGGTATGCTTTGCGAGGGACGAGGGGGGCCCTTTGGAGTCAGGGGCTTTAGCCCCGTTAGGACGGCGCTTGTCTAAGAGGACTGAGGACTGGGTCGTGAGTACTGAGTCCCTCCGCCCTCAGTCCTCAGCACTCAGTAAGGGTGAAGAAGGGGTCGGGGGTGAGGGCTGAGTAATTACCAACACAATTAGAAGCGAAGAGAAGCAAGCCGCGGGAGGAGCAAATATGGCCGAAAGTCCTCGTCAAACCATAGCTGCCGTCCAGCAGGAGGCAACCGGCCTCTTGCCGCCGGAGGACCGACAGCGGGCGGCCTATATCGCCGACGTCAACCGGCGCATCATTGAGAACGTGGAGAAGGTAATCGTCGGCAAACGACACGTCATTCAGTTGGCGTTGGTGTCGCTGATGTGCGAGGGGCACATCTTGCTGGAGGACGTGCCCGGCGTGGCCAAGACCATGCTGGCCCGGGCCTTAGCGAAGTCCATCGGCTGTACCTTTAGCCGCGTGCAGTGTACGCCCGACCTGTTGCCCACGGACATCACGGGGGCCTCCATCTTCAACCAGAAGACCCAGGAGTTCGAGTTCCGGCCCGGCCCGGTGATGTCCCAAATCCTGCTGGCCGACGAAATCAACCGGGCCACGCCGCGCACTCAGTCGGCTCTGTTAGAATGTATGGCCGAGCGGCAGGTGACCGTGGATGGGGTGACCTATCTCCTGCCCCGTCCCTTTCTGGTCATCGCCACCCAGAATCCCATCGAACATGAGGGCACTTTTCCCCTGCCGGAGGCCCAACTGGACCGTTTCCTCCTGCGGCTGTCCATCGGTTACCCCTCCTTCGCCGACGAAAACAAAATGCTCCTGCGCCTGCAGTACAGCCATCCCATTGACCAACTGGAGCAGGTGGTCAGCGCGGAGGAGGTTCTGGCCGTACAGCGGGCGGTGCGAGAGGTGTACGTGCACGACCGGGTGCGGGAGTACATAGTGCGCATCGTGCACGCCACTCGTAAGGACCCGGATTTAGCCCTGGGAGCCAGTCCCCGGGCCTCGCAGGCCCTTTTCCGCACCAGTCAGGCCCTGGCCGCTCTGGAAGGACGGCATTTTGTCCTGCCGGACGATGTGAAAATCCTGTGCCCTTACGTGTTGGAACACCGGGTCATTCTGAACCCGGAAAGCCGCTTGCAAAAGAAAACGGTGCGTTCCGTGGTGCGGCAAATCGTGGAGAGCGTCCCGGCCCCGGTAGAACGGACCGTTTGAAGGGAAAAATGAAAGTCCTGGGGTGGATACTGCTGTGCCTGTGCATTTTGGGTGTGGCCTATGTGTTTCACATTGGCTTCTTTGCCTACGCGCTGTACGCGCTGCTGGCCGCCATTTTAGTTTCCCAAGCCCTGGGGCACTACTCGCTGGTAGGGGTGACCCAGGAGCGGTTTTGCAGCGCCCGGCGGGCCCGCATTGGCGACACCTTCAACGTGTCCGTGGAAGTACGCAACGAAAAACTGCTGCCCGTCGTCTGGATGCTGGCGGAGGACTTGGTGCCGGAACATTTGGAGGTGGAGGGAACCGCAGCCAAGGTCGTGTTTCTGCGGTCAGGACGTTCTTTCAGCCTGGCCTACCAGGTCAAGTGCACGCTGCGGGGCTACTACCAACTGGGCCCGCTGATGCTGGAATCGGGCGATTTGTTTGGTCTGGTGCGGCGGTTCAAGACCGGGGAGGAGGCCAATTACGTCATCGTCCATCCCAAAGTCGTTCCCATTTGGCGTTACGGCATTGCCACCCGGCGGCCGGTGGGTGAGGTGCGGGTGCAGCAGAAAATTTACGAAGACCCCTCCCGGATGGTGGGAGTGCGGGAATATCAACAGGGGGACCGGCTGACGCGCATCCACTGGCGGGCCACGGCTCGCGTGGGACGGCTGCTGTCCAAAGTGTACGAACCCACGACCATGGTGGGAGCGCTGCTGGCTCTGGATTTCCATGCCCCCACCTACGGCGAGGTGCAGCGCTACGAGCGGTCGGAGTTGGGGGTGGTAGCCGCCGCTTCGCTGGCCAAGTACATTTGCGACCAGCGCCAGGCGGTAGGGTTTATCAGCAACGGGCGCGATGCTGCCGACCGGGTACGGTGGGAAAGGGAGGAGCGGGAGGTGGCCTCTCGGGCCGAAGCGCGGCAGTTGGCGACCCTGCGGGAGAGGTCGGAACGCCTGCGTCCAGTAGAGGTGGAAACCCGGCGCGGAGGGGAGCAGTTGCAACTAATCCTGGACGCGCTGGCACGGCTGGAACTCTCCGATGGCCTGCCCTTCTCCGAAATGCTGCGCAACGAGTATCCGCGCCTGCCCCGGGATGCGGCCTTTGTGGCCTTGGTGCCCCAAGTCACCCCTCATTTGCTGGCGGTGTTCGAGGAAATGAAACGTTCGGGATTTGTCATCACGGTGTTCATTCTGCAGGACCCCCTTGAATTCCACCGGGCCCAGGCCCCCCTGGAAGCGGCAA
>DTZQ01000613.1 GCA_012961305.1 Armatimonadota bacterium
CAGCCAGCCGTTGCAATTCCTCCTTGGTCGCCATCTGTGCTGCCAACTGCTCTACCCGTCCCGTCAATGCCTGCAACTCTTCCTTGGTCGCCATCCGCTCCAGCATCCGCATCTGCACCCCCCGCAGTTCCTCTATCGCATCCTCCAGCCGCTCCAGGCCTCCCCGCAGAAAATTAGTCGTCTCCTCCAGGCGAATCATTGTCCCCGCCGGCGACTTCTTCAACTCCTCCATATCCTGCACCAGCGGCTGAATCATTATCCCCCACTGTTGCTGGAAAAACCCCTTTAGAAACTCCTCCAAACCCTCGATTTGCTCAACCCTGATTTTCCCCTCTGTCGTTCCGGCCATGTTCCCTCCTTTTCGAAGGACCATACATTGCTCAGCTAAATCTGTCCCCTATACAGACGCTTTAGTTCCCGTTTCGTTCAGTTTAATCTCGCCTTGTCCAGGCCTTCAGCCCCTTGTACCTGCGCCCATAGTTAGGAACACTTTGAAGTATTAATGCTCCCGCAGGGCAATCAATTCCGAACTCACCGGCAGTGCAGGCAGGCGTGGTAGGTTGGGGGCCCGGTTGGCCATTAGACCGTCATCGAAGTTGAAGGTAATCTGCCCCCAAGCAGGAATGCCCCCTGACCAGCCAGCGGGATAACTCCACTTGTCTGACCATTCCCCTACATCACCCAGCGGTGGGGTGTCATTGACCGCAATGGCGCCGTTGACCGTAATGGCGTAGTTGTACCGGCGGAAGCGGGCAAAACGCACCCACTCGATGGTCGAAATGGAACCATCGCCGTTAAGGTCAGCATTACGGATACTGTCATCTTCGTCGAAGAACTGGCCCGGAATGACGAACAAACTGCCTCGCTCAGCGTACAGCAGAGCACTGATGACCAGGTCCAAGCCCGCCAGCGGCTGGCCGCTACCATCCAGTTGTTCGATTTTGGCGTTGGTCAGGCGTAAAACGCTTTGAGAGGCCGAGGAACCTGCGGCACTGGCCAGGCGCACGAAGTTGTCGCGACCATTCAAATTGAAAGCCGAACTTGAAATGGCCCAGGAGTCCGGTCGGTAGAGAGTGCCGCCATAGAGTTGGTCATAATCGGGATAGGGCACTCCCACCGGCAGGCCCAGGGCCTCGTAGCCGGGCACTTGCTTCGCCGGGGGTGTACCCGGAGCATCAATGGAAAGCGTCCAAGTGTTGTTCGTAAGCAGCGGGTCGGTGAACACCTGATATTCAGCCAGGGCCGGCAGACCGTCGTCATCGGGTCCGCTGGACTGGTTGTCGGCGTGTTTGACGGTTAAGTATACCGTACCCCTAAGCGGACGGCTGAAGTTGAACACCAGAAACTCTGCCTGTGTACCCTGGGGGTTCAGCGTCCAGTGGGAATCCTCGGCATCGAAAGTCCAACCTCCACCGGGCAAGAAGGGAGCATCTTGTACACACAGCCGCGTGGGGTTGATGACGATGTTCTCCCGGGCCAACAAGGCGATTCGGGTGTTGGCCGGGTCGTTCACTGGCACTCCAGAGCCGGGCACATCGCTGGGCCGCAGAATGCTTCCCTCAATATATATGCTGCCGCGGGATACGACTGTCAGACCACCGAGGCCTGGGGGCAGAATTCCCCGAATTCGGATGTTGCCCTCGGCTAAGATAACCCCGTTGGCCGGATAATCGAAATAGAGGTCCCGGGTGGGGGTAATGGGAGAGCCATCAGGGCCCCGGTCCCAAGGCCGGTCGTTGCGCAGAATTTGCAGGTCCGGCCGAGTCGGGTCATTGGGCACCCGGGTCTCGCCCATGTTGGTGGGAAAGAGGACGATTTCCACCCCTCGGGGGGTGTAAGCCCGGCCATTCCAACCACTGGGGTCTAACCACTCGCTGCGCACGTTCTCTGGGTCGCGCTCGCTGAAGTTGTCAATGTAAATACCCGCTCCGAAACCGAACTCCCCGGTGTTGTAACTGCCCCTGTCCGTCCCGGAGAAGCGGGTAAGAGCCTCGTAGCGGGACACGCCCGTGGCTGGGTCTATTACCTCCAAATCAGGGGCCTCCAAGCGGGCCACGGTGCGCACCGGGTCGCCGCTGCCGGGCGCGTGGTCGCGATAGACCCCCTTGAGGGTGGTGAAATTGGGGTCTCCACTGGGCACTACCGTTGCCGTACTGCCGCTGTCTGCATCTACCAAGTTTACCACAGCCAAATTGGCATCCATCACATCCCCTGGCAGGTAACCCATCGCTTGTTGCCCCGCCGTTGGGGAGGGGATTACGCGGTGAGTGATGGAACCCGCTACCTCAATCCGGTCTCCCCGAGAAGTCGGATACAGGGTGATATTAACTGGCGTATCCCATACCAATGACTTGTTGGCTCGCACCGGACCGCTAAGGGAGAAGATGAAGTCCTCTGCGCCGGCTTCGGGTATCCCGTTACCGTTAATGTCAATCCAGGGCAGGCCCAGCACCGCCGGAGCCGGGTTGTGGGTTTTATCCGTGATGAACCAGGCATAGTCCGTAAGGCCCAGGGGCTTGTAAGCCACCTGCATATCGTAAACGAAGAGGTCATCCGTCGGCCGGCCGATGGAAGTGATTTTCAAGAACTTGGACAGGGGATTGCCGGGCAGGGGAGCATATTCGACCTTGAGCAGGAAGTAACCATCACCCAGACGCAAATCTTCCGCCCCGCCCCGTAGAGGGTTGGGGAACTTGGCAAAATAGACCGGCGCTCGCCCCTGAGAAGACGCCCGGGACTGCTCACTGAGGTTGTCCCAGCCGCGCAGGCGCTCGAACTCGTCGAAGTAGAGATTGTGGGCGTTAGCGTCGAAGGAGGGAGCATCAGGGTTCACCGCGTCCGGCACTGGAGGGCGCCAGTCAGCCCCCAGGGCACTGCGCTCCAACTGCTCATTGGCATAGCGAATGCCCGCCTGGGCCAGCATTTTAGCCCTCAGGCGGTTCACGTCCCGCTGGGTACTGCTTATGTCCCGCGCCACCAGGGCGATGAACGCCCCTCCGGCCAAAGCAATAAGCAGCATGACAATGACCGCCAGCAGCAGGGCCTGGCCGCAGGTGCCGTTCTGCGCCTTTATATATGCTTTCCAATGCATTCCCTTCATTCCCCACTCCGCCCTACCTTCTTCCCAACACATTGCGTAAGGAAACCTCCGTAGTTAGCCGTACTGTGTATCGAGACAAACTCGGTTTGTTGCTGTCTGAAGGCATGGAGAGGGTAAGGTCAATTTCGATTTTGCTTCGAGTCAGATAGTTTAAAGTCGCTATTTCTGAAGGCGGATTGGACCCACTGCCTCGAGATTGACGCCAAAGCGCAATCTGGACCTCTGTCGGCAGATTGTTACGGTACTGGTACTCAACCCTGATACTCGCTCCCAGAGGCGGGGGAGCAGTGGGAGAGAAACGCAACTCTCCCGTGCCCACGTCAAGGGCACACTGGTAAGGACTCAAGTTAGCAGGAAAGTTGCCCAGGACCGTAGAGAAAACTGCGTAACTGCGCCGTTCCCCGCTGGGGAAAACCACCGTTACTCGCTCTGAGCCGGGCACGAGGGACAAATCCGGCAGCAGGTCGTCGTCGGGCGCATTCGTAGGGCCAAACAGGGGCAGGACTAAAGGCCCCGGTGAGCCGTCTGCAGGGATGGTTTCCTGCCGAGGGAAGGCGAAAAGCAAGCGCCCCTGTTCCCAGTCAATCCCACAGGCAAACTCGTTACTATCTGGGGAGTGAACCGGCTGTCCCGGCGTTCGCCGCGGGTACAGAGTCGTATCATACACCGGCGTCTGGTCGTCACCCCGCTTCACCCAGGGATGGCCGGTCGCCGGGTCTACATCAATCAAATAGGTCTGGGCCAGGCCACCCGACCGGTTATCGGGATTGCCATCGCCATCCAAATCCGGTGGAAGGATAAGCATAGGGCCACCGGGCATAATCCAAGAGCCATTGGCCAGTTGGTAGGGCCGAATCCATAGGCCGTGCGAGGCTTCTAAGGAGGTGTAGTTGGCGTTGGGTTTAAGGGTATCGTTTTCCACCCCGGTCGGGCGGAAGGCCAGGTTAACTACATTTACGTCCCGATTGGTGACTGCACTTTCGCCCCTCTGAATGGGTGGCAGGACCGTCGGCAGGGCCGCTCCATCGGTCGGGTTAGGATAAACCTTCACCGCCCAAGGATAGTTATTGGGGTCTAAACGGCTGTCCCCTGCCCACAGCACATCCGGGTCGGGAGCGGTGCCCGGATATTCGGCGCGGTAAAGCCTAAAGGGATTGTTGGTTTCGTCGTAAGGGACCGTAGGGTCTAACAGGTGCAGGTAATAGGTAACATAAACCGGCGCGCCCGTACTGGGAGCCACCTGCGGCATCAGGGGGGTGAGCAGTTGCCCGGTGGCATCCCGGGCCGGCAGCAGCAAATCCAGCCGCGAGGGTTGGGGCACCTTGAGCAGGTTGTTAAGGGTATCGAAATAGGAATAGTTACTGCGCACCCACACGGCTTCCTCGAGTTCCTGCACCAACTGCGGAAAGGCCGTGCGAACGGTATCGGCCACCTGGCTGCGGGTGCGCCCGGTGCTGAGGATGTCCATTGCGGTCATCAGGGGCCGAAAGAGCAACCCAAACAGCAGCACCAAAATAGCCAAGGTGACCAGAATTTCCACCAACGTAAACCCAAATTGTGCGTTTCGCTGGCGCATGAAACCATCCCCCTCCACCGCGATACTCGATACTGATTGCTGGCTGCGGGCACCAAGCAGCAAGTACTACCTAAGGCACCAACATAGCCCGGCCCTCGGTGGGAGCCCTGGGTTGGTCGAAAAACTCCACATGGCCGTCGCTGTAAACCACCAAATCCTGCCCCACGCCCTCACGGGTGTACGAATCACGGTGGAAATGACACCAGGTTACCACCGTATTGTCGGCCGGGAACTTCACCTCCACCAGGCTGTTGTTCGACATTTTCACCCATCGTCCCAACTGTCGCAGGTAGTAAGGATTCCCCGGCGTGCCCACCGCATCCCCATAGGTCTGCCAGCGCCCCGGCAGGTACTTCCATTCGCCCGTGATGGGGTCCTGCATCTGGTAGCCATTGTAGTTCGGGTTCGTGGGGTCGCTGTAAGCCGCCGGCAGGTTGACGTCCTGAGTTTCATCATAACGCGAGGTGGGATTATCGGGACAGTTGAGAACGCGGACATTGGTAAGGTAATTTAAGTCATATAGGGCCCAAAGGCCCCGTCCCGCATCGTTGACCTGCGCTGGCTCCCAGGGGGGCACATCTCCATAATCCAGACGGTACAACTGCAGGGCGCGAGCGATGGCCCGCAACTGTCCCGCGCATTCGTTGACGTGGTTTTGCGTCGCCGTGCGCCGGATGAAGGCGAAGGAAAGGGTAAAGATAAAGGCCAGAATGGTGACTACGATGACCAGTTCCAAAGCCGTAAAACCTCCCTGGCCATCCTCTTCTGTCCGCCTAAAGCCTGTAGGTGCAAGTTTAAGGTTTCTCATTTTTCATCCTCGAGTCAAGTAAGTATCCACATCTATCTTTTTGCGCGTCCCTTTGACCTGCCAACTGACCCGCACGCGCAAGGAGACGCCTTCCACCTTCAAAATCTGCTGCACCGGCCCATAGTTAAGGGCAATTTGATAGGGTGGGGTCAGGGGAATGACCTGTAGTTCCCCAGCGGCCAACTGCGGGGGAGTGCTCCTTCCGTAGGTGTAACTGACCACTACTGCTTTGCCCGCCTCACTGGGGTAGAACTCCAAGACCCCGTTGCCCCGGTCTAAGTACCGCCGGGGGTCGCCCAGGGGCGGGCTCGGTTCCGGCACGTACTGGGTAGCAGCCTTGAAAGGCTGCACCATCCAGCCATCGCTCGAACGGTAAAGCACGCGCACTCGCGCGCCTACGTTCAGGCCTGGCAGCAGGATTAAACCCCGCTCGAAGTCAATGTCCGTGGCCGGATTGGGAGCGGTGGCCAGGCCGGAAGCGACCTCAATAACCACTACCGGATTTCCGTTACCATCCACGCCACCCGCGTCGTCCCGCCCATCGCCGTCGGCATCGTCAAATTGAACGAAGGGCACAGAGATTTGCACCCCCGGCACCGGGGTGCCTCCTACATTGATGAGTTCCACCTCTTTTTCATCCCGCAGGATGCTCCAGTCACGTACGGTGTAGGTAATGTCCACCGAGCGCCCGATGTCCATCGGGGCGAAGGACACTTCTCCCAGGTTTGGGTCCACTGCGTACTGAAAGGGTGCGCTGGGAGCCCCGCCCACTCGGGTGAACACCCGCCGAACAACCACCGTACCGGGAATTACGTTGCCGACCCCCAAGGAGGCGGTAGCCGGACTCGCTCCCGAAGGTACAGTTATCGGCTGGTCAAGTAGGTAAATCCGCTGTCCTGGGGAAGGCGCACAGGCATAATCTACCAAAAAGTAGCGGTCCCCCTGGCTGTAGAAGTCAAACCGCAGCGTACCACTTGGCCCATCTACCGCAAACACTTCTTGGTCGAAAGTGCCTGGGGTGACCGTGAAACTGTTCACCCGTCGGTAAGGAGTAGTTACTCCATCGGAGCCGGGCACAATGGGCCCGCCGGCCAGCAAGTAAGGTTGGTTGCTGACCACAGTACGTTCCCGCAGGATGCGGCGGAAATCGGGACTGCCAATTTCTCCTTGGGAAGGGTCAGGAGTCAGATTATCCGGGTCAGCCAGGGGAGTAACCGCTCCCGTGGCGGGGTTTACGGCCGCGATGAAGTCGGGCAAGGCTACCGAGTGATGCAGCCAACGTTGGATTTCATTGTCGGCCAAGCGCACCCCAATAGTACGCTGGCTACCTTGCTCGATAAGGTCCAGGCCCAGCGGATAAATTCGCAGCACCGCCAACACCCCGAAAAACAGGATGACGATGGCGATGAGCACCTCCAGCAGGGTTATGCCCCGCTCCGATTGGCGTGGATGTCCACTCATTTTTTTCTCAGAGCAAACAGCAGTCAGCCATCAGCATTTCCTACCGTTCTCCACCAGTACTGAATGCTGACCCCTTCCCATCCTCCCCGCACGCGGGGAGGGCAAGGGTGGGGTTA
>DTZQ01000614.1 GCA_012961305.1 Armatimonadota bacterium
AGGCGGGGCTGTGAGCAAACCAAGGGGGTGGTTATTACTTTGGAAGAGGAACCGCTGGGAGAGGAAGAGCCGCCGGAGGGCTAACCTTTTTATGGCCACCCCTGCTTTCCAGGCGGAGCCGGTTTAGGGCAGTTATGAATCACGGATACACTGCCGGGCGTTCCAGGCCCATAGTTTCCGGCAACCCGAACATCAAGTTCATATTTTGCAGGGCATTGCCGGCCTGCCCCTTCATGAGGTTGTCCAAGCAGGTAATCACGATGAGCCGCCGGGTGCGCGGGTCCACATGGACGCTCAAATCGCAGAAATTAGAGGCCCGCACGGAGAGCAGGCCTGGATTTTCGCCCTCCGGCAGAATCCGCACAAAGGGTTCCTTGCGGTAAAACTCCTCGTAGAGGGCACGCACCTCGGTCGCGCTGATTTCCCGCCTCAAAGTGCCGTAGAGGGTAGATAGAATGCCCCGCGTCCAGGGACCCACCTGGGGAGTAAAAGTCACCCTTATCGGCCTTTCCACCACCAGGGTCAACTGAGCCTCTATTTCCCCCGTGTGCCGATGGCCCACGATGCTGTAGGCACTCAGGTTTTCGTTGCGCACGGGGAAGTGATGGACGGGCGTGGGCTTTTTGCCGGCGCCGGAGACGCCGCTTTTGCCATCGCAAATGAGCGAATCCAGTTCCACCAGGTCGGCCTTCACCGCCGGCAGCCAACCCAAGATGGCTCCCACGGCGAAACAGCCGGGGTTGGCCACCAAATCCGCTTGAGCAATTGCCGTCCGGTTCAACTCGGGCAGGCCGTAAACCGCCCGAGGCAGCAAATCCGGCGCCTGGTGCTCGAAACCGTACCACCGCTGGTGCTCGGCCGGGTCGCGGAAGCGAAAGTCGCCACTGTAGTCAATGACCTTGACCCCGCGCTCCAGATAATCCTTGGCCAGGGACATGCCCACCCCGTCGGGCGTGGCCATAAAGACCAGGTCCGGCTGGACTTCATCCTCTTCCTCGCCAGCCACCTGTACCACCAAATCACAGCAGCCGCGCAGGTGGGGGAAAAACTCCTCCAAACGGCGCGGTCCCTCCAAATCCACCAGGGAAACAATTTCCGCCTCTGGATGCCGCAGCAGCATTTCCACGATGCCTATCCCACCGAAACCTGCGGCTCCAATGACTTTGACTTTGACCATAATGACCTCCTGGGGGAAAATATCTTTGGGACTGTTTGCAGCACGCTTGCCCTGTTCAGCCTGAGCGTTGACGCTCACAGGCCGAGGCTTCCTGTCCTTCCCTCTGGGAGCCTAGGGGCTTGGACAGCGGCAGCCGCAGGGTAAAAGTGGTGCCTTTGCCGACTTCACTTTCCACCTCAATGGTGCCCCGGTGGGCAGTTACAATTTGGCGCACCAGGTCCAATCCCAGACCAGTACCCGTTTCGCCCTTGGTGGTGTAAAAGGGCTCCCAAATCCGGTCGAGTTTGTCGGCCGGAATGCCACAGCCGTTGTCTCTGACCTCCACCAGGGCTTCGGTGTCTGTGGCAGAGACCCATACCTCAATGCACCCAGTTTGGGGGTCCACCGCTTCCAGGGCATTGAGCAGCAAATTGATGAAAACCTGTTTTAGTTTCTCCCGGTCGCAGGTAACCACCGGCTCAGCCTCGGCGCGCACTTGCAGCCGAACCTGCCGGAACCGCTTGTCTAACTGCAACAGCCGCTGGGCCTCGGAGATGATTTCCGGCAGAGGAACAGTCGCGGTTTGGTACGGCTGGGGCTTGGCATAATCGCGCATTTCCTCAATGGCCTGCCGCAGCCTCCAGCCCTCAGCCGCGATAATGTCCGTCAGTTCCCTGACGGCTTCAGGGGGCAATTCGTGATAACGGTCCCGCAAGGTGCTGGCGGCGCCGATAATGCCTCCCAGCACGTTCTTTAACTCGTGCACTGTGCCGGAGGCCAATTGGCCCAGGGTAGCCAGGCGTGCACTGTGCAGGACTTTCTCCTGGGCCGCTCGCAAGGCCCGATGGGCGGCTGCCAGGTCGCGGTAGGCCTGTCGCATTTCGTCATACAGGCGGGCGTTTTCCACCGCAATGGCCGCCTGGGCGGCGAAGGTGCTCAGCAGGTTGGCATCCTCCTCCGTAAAAGTATGGGGTATGGCATCACAGGCGGCAATTACCCCGATAATGCGGTCTTTACGGCGCAGGGGTACGGCAACCATGGCCCGCAAATTTTCCCGCTCGTCAATGTAGTGATAGGCATTGCGGGGGTCCTGACGCATGTCGGCCACCAGCACCGGCTCCCCGGTGGCCGCTACATAGCCCACCAGCCCTGTTCCCCGGGCGAACCGGGCCTCCCGCACCGTTTGCTCGCTGATGCCCCGCGCAGCGACGATGTACAGTTCCTGGGTTTCCTCGTCTATCAGGGTGACGAAGGCAGAAGTCACGTCCAGTACTGCCAACACCGATTCCGCAACTGCCTCCAGGGTTTTGTGCCAGTCCAGGGTCGCAGTCAGAACCTTGCCCACCTCGTACAGGCGCTCCACCTGCTCGGCTCGGCGGCGGATTTCCTCGCGGCGCTGTTCGGCCTCGATAAGCCGGTTGAGCAACAGGGCCATGAGGTCCCCGGCGGCCTGCACCGCTTCTCGGGACACCACCTCCAGTTCTGCGGCTGCCGCCTGCAGTTCTGCCTCGTCCAAGTGGAACTCCTCCGCCAGCGCCCGAATCTGCTCCTCCGTGTAGGGAGCCTCCAAAACCCCACCTCCGGTCACGGTAGCCAGATGGGAACCGTTGACCACAATGGGCAGGGCAAATTTCAGGCGGCCTGTGGAGCCGGTGGTCACGAAGCACATCCCCACCCGCGCTGCTTCCTGCACCAGGGCAGTGCGCGCCTGGCGGATGCGCTCCCGCGCCCGCGGACTTCGGCCCAACAACTGCCGAAATCGCGACATGCCACTGGGAGGACATAAATCCTCCCCCGTCGGACTGAGCAGATGAATTTCCATGCGCGTGGCCTGGGCCAGGTCGTCCTGGATAGCCTGCCACCGTTCCAGGTCTATGAAATCCGTGAAAGTAAGGTTTCTTTTCCTTCTCACCGGGGTCTCCCGTGCTATTCTGGTCAAACATCGTCAATATGGTCAAATGTTGCCTGCACTTGACTCTGTTTGATTACTTTATGACCGTATCCTGCATCCTGCACCAAGCATATATTATATCACGCTTGTTCCTCTCCGGCAAGGATTTTTTCCGTCCTTTAAGGTCCGGCTGCCTTGGGTGCGAACAGGAGGGGAGCCACTTCGGGGAGGAAGGGGTACAACTCGTTAAACTTGAAGAAAGCCATTCCCTCGGCCCCGACCTGCCTGAGCGCGTCCACATAGAAAATGACCTCCTCCGCGGTGACCAGCCGCCCGTGGGAGGTGTCCAACCCTATCACGGAATACAGGGGTGGGCACTTCCTTCCGCCCTCTCGGGCTGCCTGTCGAGCCATCTGCACAATTCGGCGGCAGTTCTCCGTGAATAGGCGCGGGTGGTAGATGTAGCCGCTGGGGAAGAGGCCGTCAATGCAGCCTTCCCGAATCCAGCGCGGCCAGTCGTGCACCAGTTGTTGCGTGCGCGACCACACATAGGGCAGCAGGGGTACACCCGGCCTGAGTTGGCGAATTAAATCGTGAATCTCCCTCATTAAATCCGTCACCCGGTCCAACTGCCACTGCTGCCAGTGGGGGTCGGTAGGGGAAAGTTGAACCGGGTCCACTCCTTTGGCCGCCCGGTACTGCTCTCGACAGTGGTCACAGTAGCAAACCTGACCACCCGGAAAGCGGCAGTAGTCAACCACGATGCCGTCCACGTCATATCCCTCCAGCAGTTCCCGAACCACATGGAGCAGATATTGCCGCGCCTCCTCCTTGGCCGGGTCTATCCAGCCAATCTTCCTGCCGTCCTTCTGCTCCATGGCCCATTCGGGATGCTGGCGCAAAATCCCCCGGGGCGTAGTGACACCGGAAGTCAAGAGGCAAATGGCCGGATAAACCCGCAGGCCATGCCGGTGGGCCTCGGCAATTAGTTCCCGCAGAGGGTCCCAGTTCTCAACCACCACCTCAGGCACCACGGAACTGGGATAGTAGGCCCGGCCATCAGTGCCGGTGACGAAAAACCATATTCCGGTCAGGTTGTTCCGCTCCGCCGTGCGCACCAGGTCCCCAACGCTTTTCCTCCCTTCCTGTGGGGTCAGGGAAACGAGCCCCGGTGTCGGACGGCCCGTCAAGGTGGTAATGGGTACGCGGGCCTCGGCCGGTGGGGCGGGGGCAAGTTCCCAGCGGGGTTCTTCCCGGCGCCGGCCCACCCAAGTTTGGAACTGGCTGTAAGCCCCCGCCTCGAGGGCCGTAAATGGAGGCACGCCCAAATACAAAGTGTCGCCCAGGGCAATCCCGTCAACGAACCCCGGCGCACTCTCCTCGTATTTCCACTCGCCCAGAGGCTGCACCTTCCCCCTATGGGTCAGTTTCACCTCCCGAATGCGGATGGCCATGGTGTAGTTGGAGATGCTCCGGGCAAGCAGATACCTAAAGGTAAGGCGGATGTTCTGGGGGTCGGCAATGGCGGAGGTCACTTCTTTCTCCACCAACACCTCGTCCCGCCCGCCAATTTGTCGGTCTTCGTAGACCATCTGGTCCCCGATGAACACCTGCAGGGCGTGATAGCCGCCGGGGTCAGGTCTCCTTCCCCCGCTCTCGTAGAACGAAAGTACCCACTTGGCTGCAGGTTGCCCCGTAGCCACTCCCGCCAGCAGGGACACTCCCCAGAGGGTCATGGCCCCTAAAGCGATGGCCCGTCGCCTCATGTCTCATCCTCCTTTCACTACTTCCCTCCCACCCTATTTTATCCCCAA
>DTZQ01000615.1 GCA_012961305.1 Armatimonadota bacterium
ATCCGGGTGCACCAGTTTAACAAGGTGGAGATGTACAAGTACACCACCCCGGAGACCAGTTACGCGGAGTTGGAGAGCCTGGTGCGGGACGCCGAAGATTTGGTGGAGCGGCTGGGTCTGCACTACCGCACGACCCTGCTGGTCACGGGGGAGTTGGGCCAGCAGGCGGCTAAGACCTACGACGTGGAAGTGTGGCTGCCCGGCCAGCAGGCTTACTACGAGGTCTCCTCGTGCAGCAACTGCGAGGACTATCAGGCCCGGCGGGGCCGCATCCGCTATCGGCCTCGGGGCGGCGGCAAACCGCGCTACGTGCATACCCTTAACGGTTCCGGTTTGGCCACCCCACGCCTGATGATTGCCCTGCTGGAGAACAACCAGCAGCCGGACGGGAGCATTCTCATTCCCGAAGTACTGCGGCCCTACTTGGGAGGACTGGAGAAGATAGGATAAATGGCCACTCCCCGGCGGGAGACAGACCTGTTCGGCGATGAAGGGGTGCGGACGGACGAGCGGTGTTTTTTGAGAAGGCAGGGCCCAGCGTCGGAGATGAGGTTCGGGAGGGGGTTACCCTTTTCCGGGCCCCGGATGACGCTCGTAAGGACTGAGCCCCTCAGCACTCAGTATGGGTGGAGAGTGGTCCAGTTTTGAGCCAGTGTCTCTGGCGGTGCAGAGTCGATAATTACCATCTGCTATCGGGTGGTGGCGGGCGGAGGGCTACCTGTCCTCGGGACCGGGCAGTTTACCAACTGCCTAAGTCCTGACCGATTATCAACGGGAGCGAGTAGAAACACATCGTGAGGACCAAATTCCTTCCTGGTGTAACCTGGCGCGCAGTGCTGGTGGGGCTGCTCTTGATTCCCGTCAACGTCTACTGGGTCACCGTGGTGGAGGTGCGCTGGTACACTCTGGACGGTTCCTGCCTGCCGCTGTTCATTACCCCCATCTTTATGCTCTTCCTGCTGGCGATGCTGAATCTGGTCTTGAACCGCCTGCTGCCCCGCTGGGCCTTCTCCCGGGGGGAATTGCTGGTCATTTACATCATGGTCGTGGTTTCCTGCACTCTCTCCGGCCACGACATGCTGCAAAACCTGATGGGCACTATCGTCCACCCTTTTCGCTTCGCCACGCCGGAGAACGGGTGGGAAACGCTGTTTTTCCGCTACATTCCCCGCTGGCTTACGGTGGAGGAACCCGTAGACCGCACCAAACAGCAGGTCCTCAAGGGATTTTACGAGGGCAACGCTAACCTTTACGACCCGGAAATCTACCGCCCTTGGCTGCTGCCCCTGGCCAACTGGGGGGTGTTCGTGTTCGTCCTCGTCTTCATGATGATATGCCTCAACGTGCTCATCCGCAAGCAGTGGACGGTAAACGAACGCCTCACCTACCCTATTGTGCAACTCCCTTTGGAGATGACCCGCGAGGGAGGAAGGGAGTTTTTCCGCAGCAAGGTGATGTGGGCCGGTTTCGTGGTCGCTTTCCTGCTGCGTACCCTCAGCGGCCTGCACACCCTTTACCCCACCATCCCCCACATAGAAGTCAAACAGACGAACATCAACCGCTACTTCACCACCCGGCCCTGGAACGCCATGGGCCGGGTCACCGTTTCCTTCTATCCCTTCATGATTGGATTGGCCTATTTTCTGCCCCTGGACCTGAGTTTCTCCTGCTGGTTCTTCTTCGTGACCCGGCTGGTGCAGCGCATCGTCGGCAATTTGGCGGGCTGGGACCGGGGGGGGAACTTCCCCTATCTCAACGAACAGGGAGGAGGGGCTTGGTTGGCGCTGGCGGTAATCGCCCTCTGGAGTTCAAAGCATTACCTGCGGGAGGTGTTGTGCACGGCCTTCAGCCGCCGCGCCACCGACGCGGACGAACCCCTGCGCTACCGCTGGGCCCTGGGGGGCTTCTTAGGGGGCTGGGTTTTCATCCTGATTTTCTGCCAGCAGGCTGGTTTGGCCCTACGCCTCACAGTGATTTTCTTCCTCCTGTACTTCCTGCTCTCTCTGGCCATGAGCCGCGTGCGGGCGGAACTGGGCACGCCGCACGAAATCTACTTCGTCAACCCGCGCCGCATCATGATTACCCTGGCGGGCTCGGAAGCCTTTCACGCCCGCGACCTGACCATCATCTCCTACTTTTACTGGTTCAACCGCTGCTACCGCTGTCACCCCATGCCGCCGCAGTTGGAGGCTTTCAAGATGGGGGAGAGTGCGCGGATTAACCCCCGCCGCTTGATGTGGGTCATGCTCTTCGCCACAGCCGTGAGCATTGGGGTGACCTTCTGGGCCAATCTGCACGTAGTTTATCTGGATGGAGCCTCGGCCAAGTGCCGGGGTTTCAAATCGTGGCTGGGTTGGGAGAGTTTCAACCGGCTGGCCAGTTGGCTGCGCAACCCGGAGGAGGTTCACCCTCCCTCGGTCACCGCGCTGGGGGTGGCCTTTGCCTTTACCCTTTTTTGCAACGCCCTGCGCCGCCGTTTCCTCTGGTGGCCGTTCCACCCGGCCGGCTACGCGCTGGCGGTCAGTTTCGCCATGGACTACTTCTGGTTCGCCGTATTCTGTGCCTGGCTCATCAAGTCGCTCCTCATCAAATATGGGGGCATGAAAATCTACCGTCAAGCCATGCCCTTCTTCCTGGGGGCAATTTTGGGCGACTACGTTATCGGCTCCATCTGGGCCATAATTGGCCCGGCGGTAGGCATAGTGACTTACAAAATCTTTATTTGACCCCAGGTTTAATCGCCCCGTTGAATGGGTATTTTTCTACCACAAGCCCCTTGGGGCTATGGCGACCTGTCGCCCACGTTCCTGTCACCTCAGTGGGGGGAGGGAGCGGCTAATCAACCTCTCCTTCCCCTTTCCCTTTACCCAAGGCCAACCATTGGTTCCACTCCCAGGGCACCGCAGCCGTGCTGAGGGTGATGCGCTCTACCTCCAAGCGCTCGTTCATTTCCTCTAAAACCTGTAAGGCTACCGAGGGGAACGGTTCTCCTTCCGTGAGCAGCAGGACGGTAACTGCCTCCAGGGGAATGCGAATGGTTTCGGTGAAAAGGCGACCTTCACGGTAAAAAGGGGCCAGGGCTTCCTCGCCCGCGGTAGGTGGAGGCACCTGGCGGAAGGCCGCCATTGGGGGACGACAGACCTCCGCCAAGTGGCGAGTGCCGGCTAAATAGGTTTCCCGCACTTGGGGGGCCGTCTCCAACGCCATGAGCATTCGCAAGCAGACCTGGGATTGGAGGCCGACCCAACTCACCGTACCGGTGTAGTCGCGGCAGTGGGACAAGCGGGGAGGAAGCAACTGGTGGTAAACCTCTAACCAGTGGGCCTGGCCCGTTACTTCATAGCCCGCCCGCAGAAAGGCCAACAACCGTTCCGCCCGCGTGGGCCGCAGGGCTTCCAAATGTCCAAAGGTCGTCACTTCCCCGTTCTCGCGAGTGATGCGCCAGTCGTTGGCCTCCAATCGCGTCAACACCTCAGCGAAGAGACGGCGTATTCGTTCCTGTTCCGGTGGCCCGGAAAGAGGACTGTGGAAGTAGCGCCAGCAACCGTAGAGGAGGCCCGTATATTGGTCTACCGACGGGTCACCGCGGTAGGTTCCATCAGGAGCGACGCCCCGGGCGAGAAAGCCGGGCCGTCCGCTGACCGTGGCGTTGCGCCATAGGCCGGAAAAAATCCTCTGGGCTTCCTCCCGCAGTCGCTCCTCCCCGGTGACCGCATAAGCGTCCACCAAACAGGCCAAGTAAAATCCTCCGTAGAGTGAACCGTCTTCCAAAGGGTCGCCCCCCGCCAGGCGCGTTTGGAGCAAGTTCGTCTGGGGATGGACAAAGCGAGTCCAAATCCAATCGTGCACTCGCTGCCCAGTAGACCAAAAGGAACTTTTCCCTGCCACCGTTGTCCCAACGGCTAACAGGCCCCAAAGGGACCCTTGCAGTTTCATATCCCTCTCCCTGGCCTCAGCCTACATCCAAATTCGCAGCCCGGGGGATGCTTCCTTCTGGCAGACGTCCTTTTCTATCTGTTTGGTATCTCGACAAGGTTAACTTTAATACCGCCGGGCTTAAGTTCGTTTGGGGAAAGCCCCCTCGCCCAGTGTTCAAACTCGGGGCCACCTTTACTCGTGAAGACGATCTCTTGCGGGCGGTGAGTGGCTATCGCGAGAGTGGTTTTGAGATTGTGGACGCCTACACACCGTACGCCGTTCATGGCTTGGAC
>DTZQ01000616.1 GCA_012961305.1 Armatimonadota bacterium
CTCCCCGATAAATCGGGGAGGTTTATAGCCCCCCTCGCACTCCCCCCATTTCTCTAACCCTCCCCGCCGGCGGGGAGGGAGAGGGTAGGATTGAACGCCGAGTCCACCGGCAGTTACCCTTCTCCAACCCTCTATCCTGTCCCCAGGTACGGGGGCTGTCTCCCGCACGTAGGGGACAGGGGGGACAGGGTCCAGTAACATCGGCACGACTGCACCAGTCAACAAGATGGGCCACATAATGTACCTCCGAACATGATGCTGCGGTTCAGTTTGTTTCCCATTTTTCACCTCTCCTTCCGCTAAATTTCGTCCTTTTTTCTGCTCTTCCTCCTCGTTAAACAGGAGGGTGGATGACACCTCTCCCCCTGCACCTGACCATGAGCGTTCAAAAGGGTTTCATCCAAGTGGGTGGCAACCACTTCTCCCAAAAACAGATGGTGGGCGCCCAGTCGCAGGGTCTGTCGGACCACGCACTCCAGATTAACCGGGCACTCTGCTATCAGCGGCGGTTTGACCTGCGATGCCGGAACGGGCGTCAGTCCTGCTTCCTTGAACTTGTCCACCTCTGCTCCTCATAAATGACCAACTGAGGTTCTTCAGACAGCATTATCTTCAGCCCCCCTTCTGCCCACGAGACCGGGGTCCGCTTGCCAAACATTGATATAATCACCCCCCTTCCTGCGGGAAGTGGTAACGCGCAGGGGCGTGTTTGCAGCGGTGCATTTTCAGCACCAGCATCCACCCCCAACCACACAACCACCGCATGTCGCTTCCCGTCCGAGAAATGCAGAAAATACTCATCCTCTCGCTTAGCAGGCAAACGTCCGATATACTGGAAGCCTCGCAAGGTCTTGAGCACCGTGTTCACTGCCTTGAATGCTGGCTTGGGTGTCCCGTCATCTTCCAGAAGCCCGTAAGACTTGGAAGCCTTCCAGGTGAAGTAAATCTGGAGAGGAACGCCCTGCCACAAGTTGACCAGGAACTGACGAACCACATACCGGGCCTGACGCCCCCGGACATACCCGATGTTCCTCCACTTGATGTAGTCTTCGTAACCCCATTCGCTGCAAACGATGGCGGTTCGCTTGCCCTTGGGCGCATACTGGCGTATCCACTCCCGCAACTTCTCGTAACCTGCTACTGCGTTCTCGGGTTTCCCCCCCGCCTGGTACGGATGGACGGAAACGCCATCCACATGCTCGAGCATCCCCCTTTGCAGCAAGGTTTTGAGAAAGGTGTTCTCCTCCTTAGTGAGAGGATGTATGGCCTGCCCGGCACCGGGCGCAATGACGATAGCACTGGGGTCCGCTTTGCGAATCGCCCGGGTAACCTCGACTAAGAGCGAGTAGAACTCATCGGCATCGGGCTTGGGCCTCCAGAAATTACCATCGGGTTCATTCCAGACCTCCCAGATAACTCCTTTCCCCTTGAAGTGGCCGGCGGCAGCGGCGGCAAACGCGGAAAAACGCTTTATCCCCTCCGGAGTTCGCAGGTTCCACTTGGGGTTGTTGGGATTGGCAATGAAAGCGTGGCTGATGAGGATGTAAACCATTCGGATGCCATGTCTGGCATTCAACTCCACCTCTCGGTCGTAGATTGAAAAATCATAGTGCCCTTTGCCATCATCAACCCACTCCCAGTCCAGGTCGTTGCGGGCGAATCTGAACCCTGCCTTCGCTGCTCGGTGCACCTCTGCGGGGTTGCTCGCCGTCGTCCGCGGGAGTTGGATGCCAATTCCAAGACTGTCCCAACTGAAGGCGATGGGCCTTTTGCCCCTCAAAGGGCTCAAATCGGCGGCGGTTGGCGCCCAGCCGTTTTGGCCGTATGCTCCCCACGTCGAAAGGGTGAGAAGCATGGAAAGTCCGACAATGGTATGCCGCGCGACAGTCGCTCCACGAAGGGTCATCGCATTCCTCCTTGGTCTCTTCGGTGGGGCAAAGCGAAGGTTTGCTGGGACTCGATATGCCCTCTCAGTTGCTTCATCCCAAACGCGGCCTAAGCCCCACCGCCCCCTTATTCTTCCATTTCTGGCGACGACTCCTGTTCCACCTTTGAAGAAAGTTAAACACTCGTGTCCGCTTTCCTTCAGGGCAGCTTTGAATCGCTTTCCTGCCCCTCCCTTCCGTTCACTCAGCCGTAACCACCACTTTCCCCTCCAGGCTCTCCTCGTCAAGTTCGACGCCCAACCCTGGTTTAGCGGGGACGGCGACCAGTCCTTCCCGGTCAATCCAAAGGGGTTCCTTAACCATGCGCTGCATCGTCTCAGGAGTGAGAATCGGCGGATCATGGGGATATTCGACCATCGGACAATTCTCCACCGTGGCCATTGCCTGAAGAGTGGCGGCCAGAAACAGGGGAAAAGCGCCGCCGGAACAGACGTGAGGGATCACCAGCCTGCCGAAATACTCCGCTATCATCGCCACTTTGCGCAACCCGATAATCCCTATGTTCCCGGTCAAAATGACGTCGGGTTGAAGGATATCGTAAGCGCCTAAAAGGAGATGTTCCCTGAAATCATAAAAGGTCGGCGAATGCTCGCCCCCCGCTATGAACATATCCACGGAGGAAGCGACCTCCGCCAGACCTTCCACATCTACACGGGGCAAAGGTTCCTCCAAGAAATACACCTCGAGTTCGTCCAGTTTCCTCGCCATCCGAAGGGCGGTACTGCGAGACCAGGGGGAATACCCTTCGACGGCATGGTTCTGGTTGGCGTCCACCAGGATGAGCATTTGATCCCCTACCGCCTCCTTCACCGCCTCAACGACCTCAAGGTCCTCCAGAGGGTTGGGACGATGCAGACGAAGTTTCACTGCTTTGAAACCCACCTTGGCAAAATCCATGACTTGCTGGATGTGTTGCTCCTTCGTCAGCAACCTGCTCGTTGCCGCGTAGACCAGTATCCGGTCCCGACAGGCTCCCAGCAATTTGTAAATTGGTTGCTGAGCCGCCTTGCCGATGAGGTCCCATAAAGCAATCTCTAACCCTGCTGCCCCTTTTCCCGACGTGCCGGAACGCTTGCCGCTCATGTGGGAATCCCAAAATTCCCCCACATGAAACGGATTCACCCCCTTGACTAAATCCGGGGGTGCCCCTGTGTAAGGGCCGATGCCAACAATGCCTTCGTCGGTGTAAACCCTATAAAAGGCGAAGTCGAAGGAGGTGATGGGTTCGCTCACAGGCCCTCGCCAGGCCGGTTGCCAGGGTTCAGGCAGGGGTATCGGTTCCCTGGCCCGGACGACCTCCACACGGGTCACCTTCATTGAAATTCCTCCTTTCCCCAGGGATTCAACACACTTTCCTGCTTGGTTCAAATGTGTGTCATCCCCACACGCTTTTAGCATGCTGGATGCTTTCCTTCAATTGCTTCGCTGGCGGGGAAGGCATGTTCCGCCGCCAGGGTTATCGCAAAAATTGCTTCTACCATGAGTTTCATCACACTACACCACTCCCCAATTGTGCTTGCCCCCGGAATTTGCTACCTTACCTGACGTGCGAGTTCCACGTAATACCTCACGCGCTCAACCGAAGTCCTCGGGGTCACAGGGCTTCCGAGTGACATAACAAAGCGCCTGTATTTTTTCCCGAGGCGCACCTGGGTTTCAACCTCTCGTCAACGGCAGTGAGCAACCTATCCCGAGATGTCATAACAATGTGACCTCCTGTTCTGGTCGTTGTCTTCTGACAACTCGCGCCAGCACGGACACCGTGACCGGAGTCATACGCTGCCCGCCTGGCTTGTCGGCTCTAACCTTGACCTAAGGCGTCCAAGAGCATTTCGAGCCCGTCTGCAGTCGCGACTCTGAACTGCTCCGCTTCGGCTTCCCATGCAAACAACGTGGAGAACTCAGCCAGGTGCATGTTGTAAGTCCTCTCTTCAGCGATTCCCTCCCCAACTCGCCGAATAGTCGCTGGGTGATTTCGTAGCATGCTTCTTTGGGCGGCGGATTGCACCTGAGCGGTAAACTCGAACACACTCTTTCGACCCTGGGTCCCCGATTTTGGCGCCTTGGCTACCTTCTCGACCGCTCGAAGCCCGAGCGCCCGCCTCGGCATTAAGTGGAGTGGATTGTCGTGGTTCAAGCACCACCATCTCGTGCACTTTGAACGGGCGAATGTGCAGTTCAATTGCTCCGTTAGGAAGAAGCCTGCAAGGGACAGGTTGGCCGTCAACGGGGTAAAAGACACGCCATTCACTCTCCGGCAAGCACAAGCGCAGTTTTGCACGCACAGGGGCGACATCACGATGGTTGACCATGTGGATGATGAACCGTTTGCCTTGACGCCTGACACAAACCTCAACCCCCGAAGGACATTGGCCACCTTCCACCAGTAGTGGCACGCCTGCTAAGATGCCACGCAAAAAGGAGAGCACCCCCTCGTTGAACTTTCCCGGCAACTCCCTGGTGGTGCGGGGACCATGATAAGCAAGGCCAAGGTGGGAGGCATTACAGAAGATAATGCGCCCGTGACCATAGCGATTGAGCACCACGGCTGGAGACCCATCGTCCCAAATGGCAAGGGGTTCTCCCTTCCTCTTCCGCACAACCGTTCGGGGCAAATGGACATCGTAAACCACACGTGTGCCCACGGGAATTTTCTCAAAGGGCTTGACAAAAGTGAAGCCTTTTCCTCCCGTGCGCGTCTCAAGATGGGATACACCGAACAGGTCGGCGAGTTGGTAATTCGACTCCTCCCGCCCCCACTCATCGCAAAGGGAGGTGTCTGCAGTAACAAACACTGTCCCACCCGTGTTCACCCATTTGCGCAGGGCATCCAACTGCTCATCGGTCAAGGCACGTGCGTCCGAAATAATGAGCAACTTGTAGCGACGAATGCGCTCGGTAGGGAGTTGCTCGGCAAACATCACGTCGCATTGGCGATGCAACAAGAGCAAGGCCCAGAAAAGCCCCAATTGGTTCAAATAATAGGGTTGTTCGTATCCATATCTGTGGCCATACGAGTCCACGATGCCCGTACGTTCGGAGTAGACAAGGGCAATTCTGGCAGTGGATTGAGCGCCGACCAAGTAGGGCTCAATACTGGCCATTTTGCGGAAGACTCTTCGGGTCACCTCCCACAGGCCGGGCCGGGAACATGTGCTTCTGAACCAATAAGGCTGTTGGTGAATCCAACACCAAAGCCAAACTCCGTCAGCATGGGGGATGGCTACGGACAACTCCCGCTCATGTTTCATCGGCGTCGGTGCCGAGAACCCCGCACCGGGACAAAGGTAGGTCCGTCCCAAAGCATTCGCCCGAAGAAGTTCAAGCAAGAAGGTCAAGTTCAAACTGCTCGTCTTGTAAGCGCCTTGGGCAATCGTGCGCACGACGGAAGGGATGCTGTAAAAGGAGGCGTGCTGAGGGCGAGTGAAGGGGCACCCTACAATGATGGGATACAATCCAACCCGATGGGCGTCGCAGAAGCGCTGTAGGCGCTGGAAGTAGTTGCGCATGGTGGCGATTTTGAACAACTGCCACTCGACCCAAAGTATGCGAGTGCGGCGGTCGGTGATTTTGGAGGGTGGCGTGAGGGCTTCGGGGAGGTGGCCGAGCAAACGGCGCAATTTGTGCTTGCGTCGTAGGAATGAGGCAAAGGCTCGTTTGGCCTCCTCGCCCTTAAATTGTCCCTCCCAGGCGCCCGGTTCGTCGAACTCGAAGCCAACGAACGAAGAATGCTCCTCTCGCCACTTGTGAATGCGGTTGAGGAGCGTCGACTCCATGCGCTCGGGATGAAGGAAATGCCAGCCCGTTTCCTTGGTGCGGACGGCGTCCACAACTGCAAGCCCCATCCTGTCGGCGAGCGACAGCAGTTGGGAAAGCAAATCCTCCTTGCCCCTCCAGGAGAGATAGGAAAGCACCAGATTACAATCTGCGCTGCGAAGCATCTTTGCCCCCAGCCGCACATTGGGCATGATGCCATGATAGTATGCTCCCCTCACATAGTGGCTTTTGTGGAAATCGAAGGGAGGTGAAGGCACGGGCGGGAGCAACGACAGTTTATCCCTCACGAGTTTCGTGACGGGCTGGACCGCTTCAGAGACCATCTTGCGCAATTGCTCGGCCTGGGTGTCCAATTCACGCTCATGCTTCCTAAGCGCCATAAGCACTTCCTTCGCTTGGGCCTGTCCCACCACAAATGCCCCCGTAGGAACCTGGAAGTGCCTTTCCGACCAGCCTTCGCTTACGAAGTCGCTCCCTCCCTCAAAGACGACTTTCCCGTTCAGCACAATACGGATGCGTGTTTGTCCCCCTCTGCCATCTTGCTGTCCCACGATGACAAGTTGCGCATTCGACGGCTTGCTGGCCAAATAAAATCGGGCGGACATGCGCCCTCCCCCATAAATCCAGACGGCGAATGCAGGTGGACATTTGTGAGCGTAAACTTGGTAACCCTCTCCGCCCTCAAAATCCCGAGGCGTTAGGTGGACAACGGAACCTCCGTCAAACATGAACTGTGCCGACCGCACCATGAACCAGCGTTTTCGACTTGCCTCCAAGTTCTCAATGGTTAGCACATTGCCTCTAAAATTGCCCTCTAACCGTTGACAAAACCGCTCGTGCCTCTTGGCCAATTTTTCTATGCGCTGGGACACTGCATCCCTTAATTTCCTCAGGCGTTGGCTTATGTCCTCAAGGTTTTCCACCATTTCGGGTGGTTTAAGTCCCACCCTTCCCCCACCGCCCCGAAGCGATTCGAGGTCGCATTGTAACTCGTCAATCTTGCCACGGAGTTCGTAACGCAAGTCGTCGGCGAGGGCAAATCCATGCTGTTTTAACATCCCATAGTTACGCAACAACACACATAAGTCGCCCGAGGTATCACTGCGCACGTCCCCGACCGTTGGCCCTAACCCGCCCGCTATCCAGACCAAAGTAGCACACATAAGTGCTCGTTGAGCGTATCCGTGCACCATCAGACACCCCCACATCTTGATTCGAGTTCGCTCATATGATTATACCAGGGACCTATCCTTTCTCTTTTGATTCGAGTTTACCTCCCTAAATTATACCAGGGGTTAACTTTTGTGACTACTCAGCCGGAGGCTGATATTCCCACTTCCCCCGAGGACCGGGGACTGGGGACGCGCCATACGCGAGTGGCCGCGGAA
>DTZQ01000617.1 GCA_012961305.1 Armatimonadota bacterium
ACTACCCTCACCGAGCCTTCGTCAAATACCTCTCCCGCGGGCAGCAAGGAGGTGAAGTTCACCGGGGCAGTCAGAGTTTGGCCGGATTTGACCGGTCCGGCCACCCGAAGGGGGGCTCGGTAGTGCCAGTAGGAGTGCCACCAACTGAGGGATGAGGGACGGGGGACGAGGGGCGAAGGACGGTGGACAGGAGGCGATGGGACCGCCGGAGAAGGGCGGGAGGGCAGCCAGTCCAGGGCCAGAAGCGGACTTCTCACCTCCGCCGGACGAAAACGTTTGGCCACTACTTGATGGCCAGCGTGGACCTTCACCGCGAGGGTGAGGTAAGCCGCTTTCCCCGTAGTAGAAATGTACTCCACTTGTGCGTAAGTACAGGGGCCCGGCTGGGGACGCTGCGGCGGCCAGAAGCCCTGTCGAAACAAGTTGACGCCCTCGCTGCGCTGTAGAATGAAGGAGATGCTTTCCGGGAAGTGGTCGGGGGTCATCAGCGTGGCGTAGGGCGGGACATAGCCGGCCTGTCGCCAGCCGAAATGAGTCTTTTCCTCACCGAAGGCCCGGGGAATGCCAGTGAAGTTGGGGAAAATTTTGGTCAGGTTGTTCCGGCGGAACCGAGCGTCCACGAGGACCAACTCCTGCACTTCCAGCGGGCGGAGGGGTTCCACCGCTGAGGTCAGGGTGAAGTAGTCCTGATAGGCGCTGAGGGTGTAGGTCTGCCGCACGCGCAAGTTGTCGTCCTGCCACTCCACTTCTACCCTGACCCGCACCGGGCCTTTCTCCACCACCCGAATCCGTCCCGGTCGGTCCCGCTGATGGAACTTCTCCTCGCGCACAAACCGCGCCGTGTTGGTGCGCGGTTTAGTAGGGTCATATTCGCTGAACTTCCCGTAGTTCACGCCGAAGGAGCCCGTCGCATAATCCAGGCCCGAGGCCGCGGAAATGAAGGAAGTAACCGTGCCGCCCCGCGCTTCATCTAAGGTCAGGCTCAGGCGTGAATTGCGCAGGGTGACCGTACCATGCCCCGTGCCCAGGTCTTGGGTTTCCACCTGCAGGTCGGTTGGAGGGGACGGAACCTCGCCCGCACCCAGCCACAACGCGGTCACGGTTCGCGGTGGAAGCATCACTAAGCAGGTCAACCTTCGGCCATCCATTTGCCAGGGCACCGCGTTTCCCCCTGCTTCGCGCACGAACAGCCGCCGCGTATCTACCCCCGCAGGAATTTGGCCTTTCAGGTCAACCACCGCCAGGCCGTTTTCTAAATATTCGTCGAAGGGGTTGGCGACTAACAGCCGGGCTGTGGCTTCGCCACTCCCGTACCCTGAAGGTGGATTGTTGGTGAGGGGGGGAAAGTAGACCAGGCGAAGGGTGGCTTGCTGGGCAACTGTCTCGCCCCAGAGGTCGTAAGTGATGGTTATTGGTTGCTCCCTCACCCCTCCCCAACTCTCCCCGTATGCGGGAAGCAAGGGCACCGGACGGGATACCGTTTGGCCGCTGGCAATAGTGCCGAAGTCGAGGGTCTGCTCCCCAATGGTCACCTTCACCTTCCGGGCGGCAGCATTGCCAATGAAGCCGTTCTCCGCGTTGGTCAGCGCCAATTGCGGCTGGCGGGAGGAAACAGCGGGGGTGGCAATTTGCAAATCGGGGTTGCGTTCCACCACCAGTTCCCGGAGGAAGTAGGCTATTTCCCCTTCCGCGTTGACCTTCAGAGCCACCGTCTTGTGACCCCAGTCCACGGTCGGCTTGGCTTTCAGCGACAGCGGGTACTGCCTAATTTCGCGGGGGCCGAGGGCAAAGGAGACCAGATTGGAGCCCAAGGTAGGAATGACGGCGTGCAGCCGCACCGCGCCGCGCACAGGCCGGTCAGTGAGGTTCTCCACCGTCAGCGGAATGGTGGCCATTTCCCCCGGATGCAGCACCAGCGGCGGGGTGCTGACCCGCACGGGCGAGCGCACTACGGCGTACACTCCGTAGTAGCGGAGCGGGACGGAGAAGGCGACATGCCCCTGGTGCAACTGGTACAGCAGCGGAAGGTACTGCTGGCCATCGGTGGCCAGGGCCATTACCTCGGCCACCGGCTTCCCGTCCGTGGATATAGTGCACCGCACAGTTTGCGGCTGGGTAAAGTCGTAGTTGTAGGCCAGCACTAACTGGGTATTTTCCGCTTCTAAGACGGTGCCGCGCACCTTGGGGGCTTGAAGGCGATGGGGCGGAGTGACCTCGGCCCAGCGGGTTACCAGCCCCTCGAGGTAGAACTCTCCCAACCCGCTCAGCAGGCCGTTGACGTAAATCACTTCGTTTTTCCCCCGCCGGAAAAGCAAATCGCGGGGCGCACCGTCAGCGGTGTACTCGCTCAGGATTTCCGCCTCGGGATGGGTCAGGCGAGCGTGGCGGAGGTAGGGCACTTCCACCTCCCGGCCGGCGAAAGGCCCGAACAGCGGTGAACGCAAGCGTACGCGCTGCTGGGGCAGAGTGTAGTTCTGCTCCCGCGACAGGGGGGTGCCCGCAGTGGCGAACTGCAGCCAGTCGAAGGCCAAATTGCACACTCGCGTTTCGGTGGGAAACCGGGCCGGGTCAACTTTCTGGGGCACGATGGCCCGTTCGTACTGGAAACGCACTTCCACGAGGCGCCGGCCGCCGATGGCCGCTGCGGGGATGAAGTGCTCGTACTGGTTCAGGTTGGGGCGCAGGGCTACGGTGCCCGTGTCCGTACCGTTGACGAGGATGTGCACCACGTTTTCCCGCAGGGCACTGCCGCTGAAGCGCAACACGTGGTCCCGGTGGGGCGAGGCTGGCAGCAGGAAGGTGGTGAGGGTGCCGCTGGCCGGCGTCCAGCGCATGGTCAAATCGCGAGTAGTGGCTCCGAAAGCGTCCGGGGGCAGTTGGCCCCAGTTCTCCCGTCCACTGGCTCCCTCCACCAGAAAAGTGTCGTCTCCCGGGGTGCCGATGTCCACGAACAGGTTCATATCCGGCCCCGGCTCTTCCACCCCCACGGGCGAGGGCATCTCCTGCAAATCTAAGAAGCGGGTGAACTCCTCACAGGCGGAAACCAACAGGTGCCGTCCGGAGCCGGTCTGAAGCCAACGCTGCAAAACTTCGGCCACTGGCTCCCCGCGGGCATTTTCCCCGAAACCCACCCCGGCCGCCGGGGCGATGACCAGTTTGAAGTTCGCCAACTTCTCCTGGGTCACGAAGTCGTCGGGGATGAGGTCAAAGGGAACGGTCAACGTCCGCAGCGTTTGGATGGTCTCGTACAGGTCGCTCTGCTGGCGGGAGCCCACCAACCACTGCCAGTCGTTCAACAGCACCGCGACTTGCGCTCCCTTTGCGTAATCATGCAGGGAGGGGAAGGCCAGTTTCATCAGCGTGGCATAGAAGAGGTTCTTCTCGCAATAGGTTTTGCCGTACTCCAGGCACGGTTCGAGGTTGGAGCCTTCCCACCATTCGTTCCAGGACAGGTGCAGTACAGCCTCTGCATAGCGCATCAAATCGCCCACCCAGAAGCGGTCGAAGTGGTAGGGTTCAGGGGGATAGCAGGTGCCGGGGGTGCGGATTTCCCAGTCGTAGTAGAAGTTTTTGAAGTGGTCGAAGAAGACGGTATCGTAGTACTTAGCGACGATGCTCTGGATGAACCGCTCTACGTCCTGGGCCTGGGGCTGGTCGAAGATGCCGCCGTAGGAATGAGGGCCGCCGAAAACCCGGGCGAAGTTGCTGTAGCCGAAACCGCGGAAGGGCTGATAGGCCACGTCGAAGGAGACCCTGAGGCCGGGGAAGCCGAACTCGCGCTGCACGGCTTCCTCCAACTGGGCCCAATCCCGCTCCCAGACGTGGTACTGATAGCGGATGGCATCGGCTCGGCGGAGCCCGCGGGAGAAGTCCAACTCCACTTGGTTCCAGGCGGCGAAAGAGGTCCCCCAGGCCTCGTTCAGGGCCGCCAGCGTTCGGTACTTCTTCCGCAGCCAGGCCCGAAAACCATCTTGGTCGTCGGTCAATTCGGGGCGTCCGTTGCGGCCGTAAACCAGGTGGAAGGGCTTGCCGCGCCATTGGGGCCAGACGGGGGAAGAAGCACACTTCCGCAGACCTAAGTGCACATCGCGGCCGGAGTTCATATTTTCGACGAAGTTCTTCATCTCAAAGTCGGTGCCGTCTTGGTAGTAGGACATCCAGATGTCATATCCCTCCTGCCGCAACTGCTCAGCGACGCGCATGAGCATCACATCCCGAGGCTTGCCCTCTGCGTCTTTCCAATTGGGGGACCAATAGTCCATGAAATGGTGGGTCAGGCCCCACTCGGAGGCCAACCACAGTTCGCGGTAGTTGTCGTCGTAGCGGCGGGAATCGTAATAGCCGACCAAAGGCGTGTGATAAACGCCGCCCAGCCAGCCGCCCAGTTCCCGCTCATAATCCCAAGTGTACCAATAGAAGTACACGTCGCTAATCCAGGGTCGGTCGAGGGCACAGGCCGCTGTGCTGAAGAGGCTCGCCAGCACAAGGCTCCACCAAAAGTCCGGTCTCATAGAAAACTCCTGGGTTCAGAATGCCACCGCACCTCCACCCCGATACACGATGCAGAATGCACGAACCGCCACTGCTGACCACCTCGATGCAAGCCACACCCCTTCCCACGTGCGGGAGGATAGAGGGGGGGTATCCTGTATCCTGCATCGTGCATCCTGCACC
>DTZQ01000618.1 GCA_012961305.1 Armatimonadota bacterium
GACGGCCTCATAGTAATCCTGCCTTCTCGCCGGGCGCATTTCCGCATGCGCATGTTCAATCCAGACGGCAGCGAGGCCGAAATGTGTGGCAATGGCATTCGCTGTTTGGCTAAATACGTCTTTGAGCATGGTTTGACCATAGACACGGAACTGGACATCGAAACCAAAGCCGGTATCATCCGGCCCAAACTCATCACCAAACGCCGTCGGGTGGAGTTAGTGCGGGTGGACATGGGAGAGCCGCGTTTACGGCGCCGGGACATCCCCATGCGCGGAGACCCCGAAGCACTGGTCATCAACGAACGCCTGAAAGTGGATGGCGAACGCTATAACGTTACCTGTGTCTCCATGGGCAATCCCCACTGCGTGTTGTTCGTCAACAACGTGGAATATGCGGAGGTGGAAAAACTGGGGCCCAAGATAGAAAGACACAACCTCTTTCCCGACCGGAGCAACGTGGAGTTCGTCCAAGTCCACCGCCGGGACGAAATCAGTATGCGGGTGTGGGAACGTGGGGTTGGCCGGACCGTCAGTTGCGGCACCGGAGCCTGTGCTGCCGTAGTTGCGGGAGCCTTGAACGATTTGACCCAGCGGAAAGTAACGGTGCATTTGGAGGGGGGGGACTTGTTCGTCGAGTGGCGGGGGGACAACCGAGTGCTCATGACCGGACCAGCCGAGGAGGTGTTCACAGGGGAAATTGACCTGTAGCCGGGAGGGTTTATGGCTCCTAAGAAACGGAGGAGACTGAATTTGGAACCGGCTGAGCGGCTGAGGAAACTGCCGCCCTATTTGTTTGCCACCATCCGCCAGAAAATCAAAGAGGCCCAACAGCGGGGTATAGATGTCATCTCCCTGGGCATTGGCGACCCGGACCGGCCCACTCCTGACCACATCGTGGATGAACTCTGCCGGGCCATTCGGGACGTAAATGACCCCGACCGGCACCGCTACGGGGGGGACATCCCGGTGCGCCAGTTCCCAGAGGCCGTGGCGGCTTGGTATCAGCAGCGGTTTGGGGTGACCATTGACCCGGAGTTCGTGGTGACCACTATGGGCTCCAAGGATGCCATTGCCCACTTGCCCCTGGCCTATCTCAACCCTGGCGACCTGGCTGTGGCCCCGGAGCCCGGCTACACCACCTACCACATCGGCATCACCTTCGCCAGCGCGGTTACTTACTTCCTACCTCTGTTGGAGGAAAATGCCTATCTGCCCCTCTTAGATGCCATCCCCGCTCATGTTCGCCAACACGCCAAACTGCTGTGGCTGAACTACCCCAACAATCCGACCACCGCCGTAGCCGACTTGGAGTTCTACGAGCGGGTGATTGAGTTCGCACGGGAGAACAACCTGCTGGTGGTAAATGACCTGGCCTATGGCGAAAACACCTATGAGGGCTATGTTGCTCCCAGCATCTTGCAGGTGGAGGGAGCGGAAGAATTCGCTTTGGAACTGGGTTCGCTCTCCAAACCCTACAACATGACCGGCTGGCGGATTGGTTACGCCGTGGGCCAGCGGGAGGCCGTGCGGGCCCTGCGGGCGGTAAAGGAAAACGTGGACTCCGGAGTGCTGAGGGCCATTCAGTTCGCGGGAGCCAAGGCCCTGACCAGTTCCCAGGAGTGCGTGCGGCAGATGAACCGCATCTACCAGCGGCGGCGAGACCTCGTGGTGGACGCCCTGAATCGCCTGGGATGGAACTTGCAGAAGCCCAAAGCCACTTTCTATGTGTGGGCGCCAGTGCCGGAAGGATACGGTGGTTCCTCCCTGCGGTTTGCGGAGGATTTGCTGGAGAAAGCCGGGGTAGTGGTCACGCCGGGCGTGGGCTATGGCGAGCACGGCGAAGGCTATTTCCGCATCTCCCTTACCACTCCTGAC
>DTZQ01000619.1 GCA_012961305.1 Armatimonadota bacterium
AGAACTGATGAGGGGAAGGGTGAGACACCCTGGAAGTGCGTTGGGTGAAGCAATCGGGAAGTTCATCGAAGCAGATTTGGCCGCTACTGTCCGTCAAGTCGCCGAGTCATTTGATCATTCAGTGCACCCTATGACTCTTCGCAATCACCTGGGAAACAAGCACCAAGTTGACATAGTCGTCAGTGATCGTGAAGATAATCCTGTCATCCTCATAGAGCCAAAGTATTTACGCTACAAGAAACACAACTGGGACAAAGGGAGCCGTCTATGTATTGCCCATTACAGCATCCCATTCAACCACATCGCTGATGTTCTTGAACAATATGAGGTTCAATTCCGGTGGGGTGAGAAGGACACGCAAACGCCAGCGCAAGCATGGCAACGATTCTGCCAACTCTCTGAACAGGAACGGGAAAGGATAGCAGCCGCCATCACGGACCCTGTTCGTCAAGCAGTGAGGCAGTCAGTCGAGACAATACTTCGATCAGACCCGAATGCGCCAAAACGAGTAGAGGCTGTTGAGCTATCAATCAGAACAAGTGAAGGTGAGCACTTGGTCTATTCCTTCGATAGCGTATCGGAAGCAATTCAGCGCCTGCTCACTTTTGTTCAGGGGACGTATCTTGCCTTAAAGCAAGACGAGATGTTTTGGCTCTGGTACACTGGGCCGGGCGAGTACGGAAGACCTGTTCTGGCGTTAAGGACACCATGGGCAGGAGTTCTGGGCCCAGGGTGAGGGAATGGTCCTCAAGGACCCCTTCGTCCGCCTTCGTCAGTTGCAGCGACCAAGTTTGCCCCGCGCGATTTCCGGCCGGTACTTTGAGGGTGACGGTCTGCTGTTGGGGCGTGGTCTGAGCCGAGGCGACCTGAGCACCAGTCGGGTCGAAAACGTTCACCCGCACCGTTTCGGCACCCGTACCCTTGACCTGTACAGTGAACTCTTTCAGGCCCTCGGTAACATGGAAATACAGTCGGTCAACGCCGTAGATGAAGGAAAGGCCCCTCTCGGCATACAGTCCCACGGGCACGTTAGCGCTCACGACTGAGTAGGCACAACTTCCCGCCGAGGCCCCCAGGACATACATGCCGTCCTTTTCCGGGGTGAAGTGGACGCGGCCGGTTTCATCATGGGGGATGGTGCCAGAAGTCAGTTTGTTCATCTGAAGGTCGCGGAGTTCCCAGGCCAAAAGGGACCGATAGTAGGCCACGGGATGGTTTCGCAACACAACCTCAACTGGCTGGCCAGCCTTGCAGGCTAAAAAGAGGAGGTTGTCTCCACGCATTTTGACGAGGGGAAACTCCACCGTTTCCCCGGTAACCTCCGGCATGGCTAACTCCAGCCGCAGTTCGGCGGTCTTGAGAACCGAAAGCCCAAAGTCTTCCGGCGTCTCCCGGGGCTCGTGCCAGGCGGCGAAATTCCCTGCGGCGATGGCCCGGTTGGCCCAGGTGAACCACTTCCAGTACTGCGGGTGGTCCTCCTCATATTTCGGACCCTCATAGAAGACCCAATATCCATCCGTCGCCTCGGAAATCATCACCGCATTTTTGCCACAGAATTCCGGGTCGGCGCCGGCCACTACGGGGTCAATCCCGCCCGCGTAGAGGTAAGGAATTCCCCTCTCTTGGGGTATCTTCATCCTTTCCCGCAGCCTTCGGCGATTGGCCTCCAAGGCCTCGGCCTGGGGGAGAAACTTGGAGGGGCGCCCGTAGGTGCAGGCATCCGCCAAAATGAGAGGAGCAGCCTCGGTGGCCCATTCCGGGTAGGCAGCCTCCACCAGGAAGGGCGTGCCCGGGGCGGGATAGATGCAGAACTGGAAGGTAGGGTCGAATCGGTCAATAGCCTGCCGAAGTTTTCGACACCGTTCACGCCAATGGTTAATCTGAAAGCGGGCGAACTCTTCATGCAGTCCCTGCTCCTCGAGCCATTGCTTGCGGGCCTCCAAGGCCAGTTCGGGCAGTTCGAGGCCCTTTGCTTCGGCGAACTTTCCCATGATTAGGTCGTCGTAGGAGAGGTAGTAGCAGTTTCCCCCTTTTCTGCCCGGCGCGTAGTTTTCAAAATCCAAGAACACTCCCATCAGATGCGGGTTCTCGGCGCTGATTTTGGCGTATGCGACGATGTATTTGGTCATCCACTCCCAAAACTCATCGGCATTGGGGCTCCAAAGCGGCTGTTCACTGCCGTTGCTCCAGACCAACCTCTTGCCGGCTGCCTGCGGCCCCGTAGGTGCCCGTAGCGTCCCCCGCATCCAGGGCAGGTGAAAGATGCCGTACTTCTCACACCATTCGGTGACCTGCCTGACCTCGTCCAGCCTCTCATGGCCGCGCCGAGGGGAAAACACATTGAACCCTGCCTCGGCCGTTGCCGCCACCATCCACTCCTTGGTGACCCAACCCTCGGTGGGCTGCATGACCTTGTCCACCAGGATTCTCAGTTTTACCGTCCGTCCCAAGTTCTGTCGGGTTGGTTTTTCCTCCGCCGGGCAACGGACGCTCATCACCCCCAGCAAGCCCAGAACCATAGTTACAGCGATTACATACTTCAGCATTTGACGTCCCTCCTCTCTTTCAAGGTAATACCAGTTACGCCGTTAGCCACAGAACTATCCGGAAGAACCCGGAAAATTGGCCCCCACACCTCCCACCTCAGATGGCGGCGCCCCTTAGCCACCTACCCCGGACTCACCACCAACCGGTGTTCGCGGGTTAGCCCGGAAGCCAATTCCCGAACGCGAAGGGTCCATTCGCCGGTCGCGTCGTTGGGTGCGAGGTCGAGGGTAACCGCCAACGTACCATCTTTAGCGCCATAGTAGCCACTGAATTCCGCAGGCCGACCCTGGGGGTCTATAATCTGCACCTCCACCGGAACGACCGCCGCCAGAGGTTCCCCTTCGGCATCCACCACAGCGGCATTCAGGCTAACCCGTTGGCCCCGCCTGGCCCGCGCGGGCGCTTGGATACGAACCCCAGCAATTTTCTCCTCCGCAATCATGAAGAGCCGCCCCTCGCCGGGTCCAAAGTTCGCCTCGAACCTCAACCCTTCAGCCTGCGTCGTGGCCGGGATAGGCTTATGCGCTACCAGGTCGTAAACATGACCCCGCTGGCGTCGAACGAACAGCGTGGCCCTCGTGGGTAGACCCTTTTCCATGACTTTGCCGTGGTGCCCAACGTAAGTGCCGAAGGTGCGCTTGTCGTTGACTGCAAAGAGGTAGTCCGTGTTTTGGTACTGACGCAGGCGCACGACGACCTCGGGGTTAGACGAATCGGCATAACGCTGGTAAAGGGGGTCGAGTTTGCGGCGCAGTTCGGCTGCCTTGGCTTGCAGCGCCGCTTTGTCTTCGTCGGCCTTGCCCGTCCGCCGGTAACTCGGGATTAAGATGTCGGGGTGAAGGGCCGGCGTCAGGTGCTCATCGGCAACGATGATGCCGCCTCTTCTCTGGAACTCTGCGACCTTACGGGCGACCCTCTCCGTGAGGACATCGCAGTAGGGCATGACCAGCACCCGGAAATCGTCCAGCCCATCGCGCAGGACAGTTTCGTCGTAGATGATTCTGGGCTGGAGTTGGGCCCATTGGAGGATGAGGTGCATATCGGCTTCCCAACTGTTTCCCCATCCCCAAGTGCCCCGACCCGCAAAAACCTGAGAGGTGAAACTCTCGAGCAGGGCCACGTCGCTTCGGCGGTCGGGAACCTGCAGGAGCGTTGGGCCAAGGGGACGGACAACCTGGCGAATCAGTTCCGCCAGGACCTCCTTGGTCCTCGGATTCGTGTAACGGTAACTCCCATGCGGCGCTTCTACCAGCGACCCCCAGCCGTGATACATAATGCCGCGAACGGGGCGCGAAATCTTCGACCAGAAGGCTTCCCGCAGGTGGTCTGGCGCGATGGTGATGAACCGGGCATCGGGGATGTCCTTCTCCCACGGGGCGCGCTTGGATTCGTCCTCCGGCAGTTCCGGAGCCGTTTGGGAGCGATACCAGATGATTTGGGTCATCTTCATCACCTTTTGGTCCTGCGGTGCACCTTCGGCCATGGCAAACAGTTCGTCCGTAGCCTGTCCAATCTTGATGGGGTCAGGATAGGAGTAAGTCCATTGGGAGATGACGTCTACCCCACCGCCGCTGCCCCAAATGCTCGGCACGCGGACGGCCGGGTCGAAGAAAGTCCAAAGGTCATCCCGGCCAGTGGACTTCAGTCCCTTGTGCACCTGGGTATGCAGGTTGTTCCAGCCATCTCCCTCTTTCCAGAACCAGCGATAGAAGGTGAGAATGGGGTCGTCATCTGGAACGATGCGGTTCTTCGGGAAACCCTCGAGGTTCTCATAGCGAACGCCCCTCTTGCCCACGATTTCTTCGGGAATGTCATAGCCAGCAAACTGGCGGAAAGCCTCCCGGTCGTGCTGGTGAAAGCAGACGTTGGTGGCATCGCGCACCTCTGAATGGATTAGCGCTGCCTGGAGGCTGGGGAAGTGCCCGAAGGTCTTCGCTACAGAAGCACCGACATTGTAGGCGAAGGTCTGGATTTCGGGAAAACGGGGACAAAGGTCTTCCCGCTCATAGGGCTTCCCCTCGCGGTTAATGCGCTGGTATTTTTCCTTCAGTTCCGAGTTCCGCATCACCCAGCGGCCAGGATAGAGATAGACCACCGCCCCGAGGCCCTGGGCCAGGTATTCGTCGAGCATTCTTGCCCTTTCCTGCACCTCGCTGACCTCTACGGCGTCGGTGGGTTGGCCGGCTTTCCACACCTTTCCGTAGTCCACCAAATAGACCAATTGATGGGTGAAACCTATTTCCTTGAGGCGCTGGAGGTCGCCATGACCCCACATCACCACCGGCATCGTGTAGGGCAGGGGACGGGGCACGATGGTAACGGAGAAGGCCTCCTCGACCTGGTACTGCTTATCGGTGGCCGTGGCGGTGGCCACTATCTTCAGCGGGTAACTATCGGGCCGCAGGGCCGTATCCACCGGCACTTTAATCGTGTGGGTGTCTTTGGGCGCAAGGTCTGGCAGGGCGAATTTCCTCTCCCTACCGCTGAAGGTGACGTGCGCCGTTGCCTCCTTGAGAGGGGTGCCCGTGTCATTGGTGATGACCACGGGAACGTAAGCACCTTTCTCCAGGCGCACAAAGGCCGTGCGAGCGCCCAAAACTTCCACTTCCAAAGTCCCACTGAAGAAGGGCACCACTCCGCGGCTAATGCGTACCTGGTCAATGTAGCCAGGGAAGCCAGCGTGAATGCTGCCGTAGCGGTCACCAATGACGAGGTCGTACTTGCCTGGAGTCACCGGCCCGCGGCCTTCGTGGGTGGTTCGACCGACGGATTTTCCGTTGAGGAAAAACCGACCCGTGCCCGCCCCGTCGTAAGTGAAGGCGATGTGAACCCACTGGTTTGGTTCGAGGAGGACCTCCTTAGAGGTGTAGGCCGCCGAGTCCCTGCCGTAACCCAAGTAGGCGACGATGCGACGACGATTCTCGCCCGTCCGGGACAGGTAGAGACAATAATCCCAGTTGGCCTGAGGGATGTCTTTGGCATAGTGATAGTACTTCTTGTCCAACAGGAAAACGGTGGCATATTGGTCCATCTCCGGCTTGGGCTTAATCCACAGTTCCAGGGTGAACGCCCCCGGTGGGGTAAGGCGGGGATGGTTCTTCGCCACCGCGCCCTGCGGCTTGTCGTGCTCCCGGTCGGCGGGAAAGGACTCCAGGCAGGAGCCAAAGAGCCCTTCTTTGAGGAAACGCGTCTGGCCCCGCAGCGTTAGGTCGTGTCCGTGCCCTGAATTGTCTTTGGTCTCCTGTCCGGGGAGAAATTGCCAGAGGGCAATTACGTTCTCACCTCGGGCCTCCTTCCCGGTGTACAGCCTTTGCCAAGGCTGTTCCTCTCGCGCCTCCGCCCAGGTTGGGAGGTAAAACACGGTTGCCATCCAGGGAATAAAGAGCAGTTCTCTCATGCTTTTTCTCTCCGGAGCCTACCTAAGTGCATCCTTTGACCCAGGTCTTGGGGTAGGTATTCCTCGGGGAACTTCCAGGGATGGCGATACTCGGGCTTAGCCAAGCGTGCCGCTTCCCTGTCGCCGACTATCTGCTCGGCCTCCGGGTCGAAACGGAGGGAACGCCCCAGTTTATAGGCCAACAGTCCCAGCACGATGGGCACGTCCACCCGGACGTGATAGAAGACACTGCAACTGGGCTGTTGGCGCGACTTAATGCAATCCAGCCATTCCCGCTCGTGCCCCGGTGAAGGGGGAATGGACTTGGGCGGCGGCTCAAGGCCTTCCATCCGCTCCCCCTCCGGCACGATTTTGTGCGTGCCGTAGTTGGCGTACAGGGTCCCGTTGAGGCCGTGGAAGTAAATTCCCAACCGCCGCCGGCGGACCGGCTCGCCATGGAAGTCGAACCCGTAACTATTGGTCAGCGAGGTCCACCAGACCATAGTCAGGTTGGGATACTGCCAGAGGATTTCCATGTTGTCGTAGGCATCGCCATCGTCCTCAATGATATAGCGACCGCCAGAGCAACTGATGTAAGTGGGGTAGCCCAGGTCGAGAGCCCACACCGGCAGGTCAATGATGTGGGGAGCCATGCCCGGCGTCCAGCCGCCGCTGTAGTCCATCCAGGAACAGTGGTAGTAGGAACTGGTGGCCAGAATGGGGTTATAGGGTCGCAGCGGCGCGGGGCCGCACCACAAATCCCAGTCTAACCCTTCCGGCGGGGTAGTGTTGGGATTGGTTCCGACTCCGTTAGGCCCCTGGTTCAAGACGTGAAAGGTCCGCAGGAAGCCGATGGGCCCCAGGTTCCCCGAACGAATCAGTTCCACCACGCGGCGGTAGTTCTCCGTGGCGTGAATTTGGGTGCCGATTTGGGTGATGACCTGGTGCTTCCGGACGGCGTTCCTAAGGGCCAGGCTTTCGGCTAAGTGCAGGGTCATTGGCTTTTGCAAGTAGAAGTCCTTGCCTGCCTTCGCGGCCGCGATGCCCATCAGCGCATGCCAGTGGGGCGGGGTAGCGATAATGACCGCATCAATGTCTGGCTGCTCCAGCAATTCGCGAAAGTCATGGTAAGGCTTGCAAGTGTCCTTGTACTGTGCTACCACCGCCTCCCGCCGGTCTTTCCAGACATCGCAAGCACCAGTGACCACCACGTCCGGATGCTGAGCGCAGTTCTTGAGGTTCGCCCGCCCCATGCCGCCGCAGCCGATTAGCCCCAGATGGATGCGCTCATTGGGCCCCGGCTTACGGCTCGGAGAGTTGGCAGCGAGCGCGGGCGCGGCCATACCCATTACTCCAATGGTCGCCGCCTTTTCGATAAACTCGCGCCGAGAAAGTTTGTCCGTTTGGCTCATGATTTCACCTCCTTCGCCTCGTCCCCTGCTGTTTAAGTTCCCCCAGCAGGGACAGAAGGGTGCGAACAACCTTGGGGGCAGCCTCGACCTCCAGATAACTGGAGCGGGCGCGCCAGGTCTCGTAGCCGCCCAGTTTATGGTGCTCAACGGTGGGCAGATAGCCATTGTAACCGTTGGCCAATTGAACGGTGAAGGTCGGCTTGAAGGGGCTCCTCTGCTTAATCTCCAGACCGATTTCCACGAACACCTCACAGGGAACAGCCACTATACCCAGGTCGCCCATTCGCAGCGCCTGCAGGATTAGTTCGACCTTCTCAGGATATTCGCTCAGCAGAACCGTTTCGCGGGCGTAAATCTCCGCGAGGGTTCGCATGAAGGGACCTTGGGCGCGGGCGATAATCTGGCGGGCTTGCTCCACCTCCGCGGGGTTGGGCAGTCGCACCCCCAGTTCCAGGGTGGTTTGCCGCACCTCCAGCGGCACCCAGTCGTGGTATTGGATATTCTGACAGACCCGATAGGCTTCCGCGGCGACCTCGTTAGCCACCAGCCGCATCTGCTCATAGGGTGCTTTGCGTTGCCGGGGCTTACGAAAGTTGAGGTTGTTGATGTCGCCGCTGGTGCCGTTGGACATTAGGGCAACGAAGGGTGGGTCCAGCCGGTCGGCACCCAGCAACTCCTGGATGCGGTCGGCGAACAGGCCGAAGTAGTCAGCGGAGATGTGTCCGGGGCCGGTGCCGCCGACATAGTGCAGGGAGTAATTGGCCAGCAAAGCAATGGGCCGTCCCTCCGGGGACTGCACCGAGACGACCACCAGTTCCGGGTCCGTCGGGCCGGCCGGTTTAACCAAGTTGGGACTGCCCGGCGGCGGGTTCATTTTCACTTTGTCAGTGCGACGACCGAAGGGGTCGGGCGGGATAGTCCCCGGTTTCATCCACCAGCGGCGATTGAAGACCTGCTCAGGCACTTGCCCCACGCCCCAGCCGAGGCGAGCGGGAGCCAAGTTGTTAAGGGCTCGGCGTACCCCATCGGCGATGCGGCGGGCCAGGAACCGTTGGTACTCCGGTTCGGGATCGCTCTGAAACACAGAGGTTGCCGCCGGGGCCGAATGGGTGTGGGTAGCCGCCATCAGCATGTGCGCAGGAGGCAGTCCGGTGTGCTGCTGGACCAGCCGTTTCGCCTCGTCGAATATCTCCCGCGGAATCATGCAACTGTCGCAAATGACGATGGCCAGGCGGGTAGTGCCGTCGTCCAACACCAGGCAGCGGGCATAGAGTTCATCGTGGATATGGGTGGCGATGCGGTCCTGCATGCCTCCGTTAATCGAGAGGCCCAGCCAGGGGGTAATGTTGCTGAGGGCAGCTCCGGCTCGAAACTGCGGTGTCGGTTCGGCGGCCCTAACCGATGGAGACGCAAACATCCCCCAGAGTAGGGAGGTCGGAAGCATCACGCTCATTGTACCGCACCGCCGGAACAATGACCATTGCGGCACCATGCTGAGGCGGCGGATGGAAGCGAAAGCCCCGTCGGGGCAGGTGTAAGTTCGTAACTTCCGGGCAGGGGTTCCCATGCTTTTCACCTCAATCATGGCTCGGTCTCCTTCTCCACCTCCCTCATAGCCCTCCTTTGCCCGTCGGGAGAAACCTTAGGGCCGACCACCCCCCACAGGGTCACTCCAAGTAGGGTTGTAGTTCCACAAAGTTGAGCATCAATTCCTGTCCGATGGGGCCCCCGGGCTCCGTAGCACTTGCCCAGTCCGAAATGACCAGTCTGGCTTGGGAGGACCGAGCGCGGAAAACTCGCCAGTGATAGTTCAACCACTGTCCTCGGACCGTGCGGGTGGCAATGACCTCCTGGAAGGAACGCTCCGGAACGGGTTCAGCGCCCTCTATCTGAATGGAAAGGGCATGGAGGGCCTTTTCCGTCTTTTGCTGGGTGAGACCCTGAAAGTCAGCGGTGACGAATTTCAGCGCATACAACCTCCCAGGCTCAAGGTTGGTGATGTCCTGGGCTATGCGGTTGGGGCGATGAGCGCTGCGTTTCATCCAGAGGAAGGTGTCGCCCTTTTTGGTTCGCGGCCACCGCCCCTGAGTCCAGCCGTAGCCCTCCAGTTGCCTCGCCTCCATGCTCCCTTCCTCCGCCGGCGTCACCGACCAGCCGGTTAAGCCGACGGCGAAATCAGGGTTGCGCAGATGTTCGGTGCGGTAGCGGAATCCATATTCTTCGGACAGGTGCGTGCGCTTCCCTTCGAGGCAGTAATGGCGGTATAACTTGCCCAGCCATCGGACTGTCTCCTCGTCCATATAACCCGAAGTCCAGTCCATAATGCCGTAGAGGCTGCGGAAAGCAGGGTCAGTGGCCAGGTGGTGAAACTGCATATCGAGGTAAACTTTGAAGTCCACGTTGGGGTCGTGGTTTAAGGTGAGCGGGAAACTGGAAAAGACTCCGAGGCAAACGATTAAATGCCGCTGCAAATCGGGCACCGTTTGCGCCCAGGCCTTGGTTGCCTCCTTCAAAGCGCGACGGATATAGGCTTCGGCTTCCGCCTCGGTCGGCTGTTCGGGCAAATAACGCTCCCACGCCAATTTGAACCCCAGTTTAATCATCGCGTTGACAAAAGTACGCCCATGCTCGGTGGTGTGGAGCCATTGGCTGCCCCCAAAATAGGGGTAGAAAGCCTTGTTGGGGAACTCGGCAGCGAGCCTCTGGATTGCGGCCGTCCAAACCGGGTAATGGGGTTTACCGCGGTCCAAAAACTCGTCAGCGATGACCCCGTCTAAGAGGGGGTCTTGGAAACCAGGGTTGCGGGCCCAAACGTTGTAGACTTCCTCCAGAGGTAACGACGGCTTCCGCCCACTGACGCCAGGGACGCTACATTCCACCATCCATTTCCCTCCCCTCGCTTTCCATTCGGCGGCAAAAGGGGCGTGCTTTTTGCTTCCCGTTCCGACGATGGTGTTCACCTGAGGCAAGATATGCTTCTGGAGGAACTCCCAATCGTAAGGGCCAAATCGGCTCACCCAGGGGTTGTAGCCCAATTTGCAGTAGAGGATTTCCGGGACGGAGCGCACGATGAGGCGTTGCAAAGATGCCCTGCCCTCCCCGAAAATTCGGAGCCGATGTTTCCCGGCCCGCAGGAATCGCATTGCTTCCCTCGTTTCCGGTGTGCCCGGGGTGTGGACGATGATTTCCTGTCTGGGCTCTTCGTCCAAAGCCATCGCAAGCCTTGCGTCCTTGCCAACCTGAGCAGTGGAAGTGAAGAAAACCCAGCCATCTCGGGGGTTGGCGAAATCATACTGCAAGGAGTGCGCGGAGGGTAGGGGCGACACATTGAGCAACTCCAGGACGAAATTGTTCAAAACCTTCCCTTCCGGGACTTGCGCGGCCTCTAAAAACGAGCCCCGCCAGACCCCAAGCGTTCCCATTAGCAGAAGCATGAACCATCTTCCCATGGTTTCTCCTCCTCTCGCCCGGTCTAATTTGACATTGTGAGGTAAACACGCTTCGAACGACATGACTCTCTCAGTCCCCCGGCAACTCGGCGACGTCCAGCAATTGCTGCCCGCGCATCAGTTTCACAAGCCCGGCCTCAGTTTCGGCGGGCAGTTGGGACAGGTCAAATACGTTTCGACCCGTCCTCGCCTCCCGCGAGGCCCGTTCCTGACCCTGCCGGTCGCTGAGCACCAGCCGGCAGTTCTCAAGGAATCCTTTCACCTCCACCTCGAGCCTGCGGCCCTCCTTTACCACCGCGAGTCGCTTCCTCAACTTCGCAATACACGCCACCTCCTCGCGCGGCAGGTACAACTTCAATACCGGTTCTCCTCCCTGCCGCCCGACTTCGCACTCCTGACCCCGAAGCAGGTCGAACAGGTGCTCCCCTGGCTTCAGGGCCACTGCGAGCACGGGGCCAGCGAAGGTGTGACCGGTGGCGTTGTAGAAGTGGTAGATGGTCTTCGTTCCCTCATCACTGGTGAAGCGATTGGCATAGATGCCCGAAGCGAGGGTCGGGATGAGCGGCTCCACGTTCCGGCTCTGGTAGGCGTCCTCGTTTTCCCTCAGGATAGTGTACATGTCGAGCGGGTAGTAGCGTCCGAAGGAGCCCACGGCGTTCCAGAACTTTTTCTTGCTCTGCGGGTCCGCCCCCCGATGGTCTAACTCGTAGGCTTTACATTCAGGGAAGTAGAAGCGCTGCAAGTTGCACTCCAGCGGGCGCAGGGGCGAAGCCTGCACGGTCAAGTCGTAGGTGATACAGCCCTCCAAGAACTGCATCTCGTAATCGTAGCCGGGATGTTCCGTGGTGAGCACGGAGCCGGGAGCGACTTCGTCCAGGGCCGCCCGAACCAGCCGGCAGGTCTCGGCGATGGCCTTCTGCCACTGGCTGACCCCCCACTCAGCAAAGGTATGTTGGTGCAACTTGCTGAAACAGGCCCAGCCTTTGTGCCCATACTCGTCTAAGCGGATGCCATCGGCGCCGGTCTCGCGCATCACCCGCTTCATGGTCTCCGCCACCCACTGCCGATATTCCGCCACGTCGTGGCACATCCCCCAGGCGTCGTAATGCCTGATGTGCTCCCCTTCAGGCCCGACCACCCCCCACAGCCTCCCGTATTTCTTCCCCGTTTTGGAGTTAGCATCACACCGAATCGGGTCAGTGTAAAGGGTCACCAGCGCGCCCATCTCCTTGTAGGTCTGAATCGCCTGACGGAAGGCAGGTAACCCTCCGAAACGCTCGTTGTAACCGTCGTAGTCGCCGGGGTTGTTGGTAAACATTAGACGGCCGGTTACGGGGTCTTTGACGATGTAGGCTTCCCAGCGGGGGAAGAGCAATTTCCGCTGTTGCGTGGCCTCTTTGACCTCGTCCACCGGCACGCCCCATGGTCCCACCGGCGACCACTCCCACCAGGACATCAGTTCAAGGCAGTCAGTCATGGGCTTGAGGAAATCGGTCCGATACCTGCCCTCTTTGAACAGCGGACCCTGACCCCACCCGGCTGCAATCATGTTGTGGACGCTCTTGAGCCGCGAAGGATAGGGACGAAACTTCCAAACCTTGTGTGCCCAGTCGGCATACGCCTTCATCGCCACATGCCAGTCGCCCGGATGAGCGCTGAGCACCGCTTCCGCTGGAGCAAACGCCTGACCCGGCCCCCGCGTGCGCCGCAGGTACTCGTAGGCGAAGCCCACTCCCTCCACCGCGTCCAGCGATGGATGAAGCCACTTGTATTCCTCAGCCGTGCGCACCTCCGCCCGTTGAGCGTCCACCTCCATCGAGCCAGGGATGTGCTTGCGCAGGCAGAGGACTTTGTGCCAGCCTTCAGCGTCATCCGCCCGAATGTACAGCCCGCCGCCGCGGGCCGGGCTGAAGAGGTCCATCACTTGATAGAGTGCCTCATGGTCGCCGTAACCACAGCGAAGGATGGCCGGCGTATCAGCGATGATGCCGCCGCCCCAGGGGAAGAAGTAGTAATCTTCTGCGGGTTTCCCCGCGACGGTCAGCCCCGCCAGATGGGGGAAGGCTAACTTGAAGTCCACCGGCGTCGGCCCGGCATTGGCCAGGCTCAAACCCAAGCGCAGCCCCTCCTCGTCAATGCTAACCGTCAGCGTGACCCTCAGGGCTGGCTCGTCCAGGGTCAGGTCGGCGGTGAAACCGTTTGCCCTGGTCCTCACCCC
>DTZQ01000620.1 GCA_012961305.1 Armatimonadota bacterium
CCCAAAGCCATCGTGCGGGCCGAAATCGAAGCCCTCCAGAAGTTGGGCGTGAGAATCGAAACCAACGTGGTCATCGGCAAAACCCTCACCGTGGATGAACTGCTGAACGAGGAGGGCTTTGAGGCCGTCTTCATCGGCACCGGAGCGGGATTGCCCTATTTCCTCAACTTGCCGGGGGAGAACCTGTGTGGCATCTACTCAGCCAACGAGTTCCTCACCCGGGTGAACCTAATGCGGGCCTATCGCTTCCCCGAATACGATACGCCGGTACATGTGGGCCGACAGGTCGTGGTTATTGGTGGGGGTAATGTAGCGATGGACGCTGCCCGCACAGCCTTGCGCTTGGGGCCGGAGAAAGTCACCATCCTATATCGTCGCTCCCGCGTAGAGATGCCTGCCCGAGAGGAGGAAATCGTTCACGCAGAGGAAGAGGGCATTGAGTTCCTGCTGCTTACCAACCCCAAGCGGTTTCTGGGCAAGGAGGACGGCTGGGTAGAGGGAGTAGAGTGTCTGCGCATGAAATTGGGTGAACCGGACGAGTCCGGGCGGCGACGGCCACTCCCCCTGGAAGGTTCAGAGTTCCTCATCCCGGCGGATACGGTGGTGGTAGCCATCGGCAGCGGGCCCCATCCTTTGGTGCCGGCCACCACACCCGATTTGAAGACAACCCGGCACGGCACTATAGTGGCTGACGAGGAAACGGGCCAAACCAGTCGGCCGGGGGTATTTGCTGGAGGAGACATCGTGACCGGCGCGGCCACCGTCATCGAGGCGATGGGGGCAGGCAAACGAGCGGCTAAGGCCATTGATGAGTACTTGCGAGGGAGGGGAGCCTATCATGCCTGAATTGCGGCAAGATTTTGCTACCAAAGAATGGGTCATTATCGCTACCGAGCGGGCAAAGCGGCCTGAGGACTGGGTGCGCCAGGAGCCGCTGGAGCCGTTGCCGGAGCACGATGTCAACTGTCCCTTCTGTCCGGGCAACGAGGCCAAAACGCCCCCCGAAGTGTTCAGCCTGCGGGAGGTGAACTCCCAGACCAATGGCCCCGGCTGGCGGGTAAGGGCCATTCCCAACAAGTTTGCGGCCCTGGCGGCGCCGCCGGAGGAAAGCCCGCGCCTGGTCCGCTCGCGGCATGGGTTGTACCTGCAAATGCCAGGCATTGGCTACCATGAGGTCATCATCGAATCCCCTCGGCACAACAAATCGCCGGCTACTATGAGCGTGACCGAGGTCGTGGAAATCATTTTGGCTTACCAGACTCGCTATGTAGAATTGGACCGGGACCCCAACGTACAACTCATCACTATCTTCCGCAACCACGGCCCCCTGGCAGGCGCGTCGTTACGGCACCCTCATTCCCAGTTGGTCGCTACTCCCGTCGTGCCGCTGCACATTCGCCATCGGCTCTATGAGGCCCAGCGCCATTACGATGCTCTGGGCACCTGTGTGTTCTGTGATATGCTGGATTTCGAACTGCAGGAGAAGGAGCGGGTAATTCTGGCCAACGAGCATTTTGCGGCCTTCGTGCCCTATGCAGCCCGTGTGCCCTACGAAATTTGGATTGTGCCCCGAGAACATCAGGCTTCCTTTGGTCAGAGTACCATTGAGCAGGCAGCGGGCCTGGCGGCGGTGCTGCAAGCAGTTCTGTCGCGACTGTACCACGGTCTGGGCGACCCGGACTACAACTATGTCATCAACACTGCTCCCCATCACTCCAGCGGCGAGCCCTTTTATCATTGGCATCTGCAAATCCTGCCCCGCCTCACCACGCCTGCCGGGTTCGAACTCGGCTCCGGGATGCACATTAACGTCTCCCTGCCCGAGGAGGCCGCCGCCCACCTGCGGAGTGCAGGAGAGCCAGACCCGAAGAAGACCGCCGAGGACTGAGATGGGAGATACCCAATGACCTCGCGCCAGCGGTTGCTCACAGCCATGCAGCGTCAGCAGCCTGACCGAGTGCCCATCCACCTGCGGGGCGTACAGGTGTGGAGCGAGAAATGGTTGCAGTCCAAAGACGAAAGTTTCGCTCCCCTCATCGAGGCGGTGCGCGAAGTCGGCGATTGGGTGGCTACTTGGAGCCCCGGCGGAGGGCCGTTCCTGACGGTGTTAGAGGAAGGACAGGTGGAAACCCAGGTCACAGACGCGAACGACTGGACTTTACACCAAACTACCGTCCCCACCCCGCGCGGGCCCTTGACCTGCATCCGTCAGGTCAGCAAGGGCGATTACCCCAGTCTGACCAAGAAGTTCTGGGTGGAAACGGCGGAGGATTATGAGCGGTTCCTATCCCTTCCTTACCTCCCACCCCAACCGGAGGTGGGTTCCTTCTTCGCCCTGGAGCGGGAAATGGGCGAACGGGCGCTGGTGATGGCCAGTTTCCTCAACCCCATCGGCTACGTACACGCCCTCTTGGGTTCAGAACTGCTGGCCCTGTGGAGCATTGCGGAGCGGTCCCGAGTGCAGCACCTAATAGCCCTCTTCGCTGAGCGAGTGTACAACCTGGTCGAGTACCTGTTGGACCGGGGAGTGCGTGGGGTTTACGGCACCTTGGGTCAGGAGTATGCCGGGCCGCCATTGCTCTCCCCCCGGGACTTTCACGAGTTCGTGACCAAACCAGAGCAGCCTATTACCCAGTTGCTCCACGACCACGGTTGCCTGCTGCACGTTCACTGTCACGGCCCGATGGAGGCCATCTTGGAGGAATTCGTGGCCCTGGGAACGGATTGTCTGCATCCGTTAGAGGCTCCCCCCATGGGGGACATCACCCTGGCCGAGGCCAAACGGCGCATTGGACGGGAGGTCTGTTTAGAAGGCAACATCCAGGTAGGAGACCTCTATGCCAGCACGCCGGAGCGAATTCGGGATTTGACCAAAGCCGCCCTTGACGCTGCCGCCGCTGGCGGCGGTTTTATCCTCTGTCCCACCGCCTCACCTTACACCCGTACTTTGCCGCCCCGCGCCGCGCAGAATTACCTGACTATGATTGAGACCGGTCTGGAGTACGGACGGTATTAAATTGGGAGGAGAAGAAATGAAACCATCAAGCAAGGCCAACCAGCCCCGGCCCCGCTTTTGCGTGTTAGGGGCCGGACATGGGGGACAGGCCATGGCAGCCGATTTGGCCCTGCGGGGCTTCCCGGTCCACCTGTATAACCGCAGTCCAGAACGTTTGGAACCCATTAAACTTCAGGGCGGCATTGAATTGGTGCACATGCAAACCTCCTTGGAGACGGGTCGGGCAGGCCAGGCCCAATTCGTCCCGCTGGAAGTGGTCACTACGGATATGGCCCAGGCCTTGGAAGGGGTGGATATTTTAATGGTCGTGGTGCCGGCCAATGGACATCGTTTCATGGCTGAAAAGTGTGCTGAGCACCTGCAGGATGGGCAAATAGTGGTGCTGAATCCGGGGCGCACCGGGGGAGCGTTGGAGTTCGTTCACATCCTAAACCAGCGAGGGGTCAAAGCCGACGTCATCGTTGCCGAGGCCCAGACCTTCATCCACGCCAGCCGCTGTACTAATCCGGCCCAGGTCACCCTCTATCGGACCAAAAACAACGTTCCCGTAGCCGCCCTGCCCGCCTATCGCACCCCGGAAGTAGTGCAGGCCCTCCGCCCGGCTTATCCCCAGTTCGTGCCCGGCGACAACGTCCTCAAGACCAGTCTGAACAACATCGGGGCCATCTTCCATCCGGCCATTATGATTATGAACACCGGGCGCATTGAATCCACCGACGGAGATTTCGAGTACTACGTACACGGAGTAACTCCCTCGGTGGCCCAACTGCTGGAGAAACTGGACGCGGAGCGGGTGGCGGTGTCTGAAGCCCTGGGCATTCGGGCCATGACCGCCCGGGAGTGGCTGTACGTAGCCTATGATGCGGTGGGGCGCAATTTGTTCGAAGCCATGCGTCGCAACTTGGGCTACAAAGGCATCAAGGCCCCGGCCACCATTTTCCACCGCTACATTACGGAAGATGTGCCCATGAGCCTGGTGCCGATGGCCTCTTTTGGGAACATGTTGGGCGTGCCCACGCCAGTTATCCACAGCCTCATTCACATCGCTTCGGCCCTGCACGGCACGGATTTCTGGGCCCACGGGCGCACCGTGGAAACCCTTGGCCTGCAAGGCATGTCCGTGCGCGAAATCCGCCATTTCGTCCTGGAGGGGACCCGGGAGTGAACTTCGAGCATGGCCCTGGCACTGCTGTTGGACTTGGGCAGTACTTACACCAAGGCGGTGGCGGTGGACTTGACCCAGGAGAGGGTGGTTGCCCGGGCCCAGGCGGTCACCACCGCCAACTGCGACGTTCGACGGGGGGCGCAACAGGCCCTGAAAGCCCTGAGAGCCCAATTGGGTTCGGTCTCCTTCACCTTGAAGCGGGCCTGCAGCAGCGCAGCCGGCGGCCTGCGTTTGGTGGCCATAGGACTCACCCCCGAACTTACCGCCGAAGCCGCGAAACAGGCGGCTTTGGGGGCCGGAGCCAGAGTATTGGAGGTGTTCTCCTATCGCCTCACACAACCAGACCTCCGCCGCCTGCACGCCCATGAGCCGGATTTGCTCCTGTTGGCCGGGGGCACGGACGGCGGAGACACCGAAACCATCCTGCACAATGCCCGCGCCCTGGCGAACACCGACCTGACCGGGCCTGTCATCGTGGCCGGGAATAGAGAGGCCGCCGCCGAAGTGGAGGCCATTTTAACCGCCGGGGGCAAGACTGTCTTCCTGGTGGAAAACGTCCTGCCCACGCTGGATTGCCTCAACGTGGAGCCGGCCCGAGAGCAGATTCGCGAAACCTTTGCCCTCCATCTGGTCCAGGCCAAAGGGCTCGATGCGGTACAGGCTTTCGTGGGAGAGGTGGTGATGCCCACCCCTGCGGCCGTGCTGCGAGCTGCCCAACTGCTGGCCGAGGGCACGACAGAGGAACCGGGGTGGGGGGAACTCCTGGTGGTGGATGTGGGAGGGGCGACTACCGATGTGCATTCCGTAGCGGAAGGCCGGCCCACTCAACCGCAGGCCGTATCGCGCGGCCTGCCCGAACCGCGAATGAAACGCACCGTGGAGGGCGATTTGGGCCTGCGAGTCAGCGCGCCCTCGCTGGTAGAGGCGGTGGGGGCCGAGTACGTGCTGCGCAAGGCTGGCCTGCCGCTGGACTCCTTCGAGGCCCACGACTACGCGAAGCGACTGGCGGCCGAGGTGGGGAAAATCCCCGCTACGCCTGAGGAAAGGGCCTTCGACGAGGGCCTGGCCCGGGTGGCGGTGGAGCAGGCGGTGGAGCGGCACGTGGGCACCTTAGAACCCATTCCCACCCCTACCGGCACGGTGTTTGTGCAGCGGGGCAAGGACCTGTCCCTGCTGCCTACGGTAGTGGGCACCGGCGGCATTTTCGCCCACAGCCCGGCCCCGGAGGCCATTCTCCGAGAGGCTTTAGCCTCGCCCGACCAACCCTGGTCGCTGAAACCCCGGTCGCCGCGTCTGCTCATTGACCGCCGCTACGTGCTGTGGGCCCTGGGCCTGCTCAGCATCTCCCATCCGGAGACCGCCCTGCGGATAATGAAGCGGAACCTGAAGCCCAATTCCCCCTAAACGCTTCATCCCCCTGAGGATTCGGGTTCTCCATAAACTCACCTGGCGTTACCTTACCCTGGCGCAGAATGCCACGCAGAGTGCCAATTTGTCTTTTACCGCCTTCCTTAAATTGCCATTCACCCTCTCACCGTGAGCCCCACGGGACGGGCTACGGTGGCAATTTCCGGGTTGTAGTAGAGGTAGGCCCGCGAGCGGGGCGTCTTGGCCCGCAGCGGCATCTTGGCCCGCAGGTGATAGGTGAAAGTCACCCGCTGTTTCGGAGCCAGGCGGGCCAGATAGATGATGATTTGCCGGGCGGTAAGGGTGTACTTCTCAATTGTACCCGCTTCCACCAGAGATGTTAAGTCAGTTTGGTCAACGATGAAGCCCGGCGGGAGGCCCAGGTCCAGTACAATCAGGTACAGCGGGCGCGCGGAGGCGTTGCGCACGGTCACCGTGCAGGCGAGGCGGTCGTCCTTCTCCAACTCGCGCCGCTCGTAGGAGAGGTGCAGCCGCAGGGGGCCAGTCGTTTCGGCTTCTTCCCCTGTCCAGGGCAAGTAGTAGCGGTTGACGATTTGGTACAGGGTGCTGCCCGCGCCCTCGAAGCGCAGGGCCACTCGGTTAGCCCCGGGCTGAAGGTGTCCTTTGAGGTTCACCTGCCGCACTACATCATCATCTTCCGGGGTAATGGGCAAGGCCTCCACCGGCTCGTCATTCACCAACACGGTCACCGTCCCCTCCACCGGTTGCGTGCCCACTTCCACCGACTTCAGCAGGGCCTTGAGGGCCAGAATGGTCGCTTGGGTCGAGCCCCAGGTGCCGTAAGCGTCCTTGGCCCGGATGAGGTAGCGCAGGGCTTTGGAGGCCGTTTCAGGGGCGCTGCGCGCGCGGAGCAGGGCGTAGGTCGCCAGGGCCGTAGTTTCCACGTCGGCCCTTTGACCCCAGGCGTGGGTGAAGGTGCTCACTTGCGTATGCCAGGCCGCCGCCTCTGCGGTCTCGCTCGCCTGGGCCAGCAAGCGGTGCACCGCCTGGGTGGCGGCCTCCTCCCATCCCGGCGCCGAAAGCAGGGCATTGGCCACCAAAGCCAGGGCGTAAGGGTCCTCCACCTCCCGCAGGCCGCGCTGCAGAGCACTCAGAGCCTCCGTCAGTCCGTGCTCCTGGACCTCGCAGCCGGATTCCAGCAGAGCCCAAACGATGTAGGCCGTCGGCAGCAGGCGAGTGTTCCCCAAGCGGCTCCAGGTGTGCAGGTAATACCCGTCGGCGTCCCAGGTTCCCTCGTGGTTGCGTTGGGCCAACAGCCACCGCTGCACACGGGGGATGAGGTTCGGGTCCACCTCGTACACTTTCGCCAGGTCGCTGAACTCCAGCAGGCCGTAAGCGGTGAGCATTTTGTTGGCCGGCGGGTGGCCAAACCAGGAGAAGCCACCGCTGGGCACTTCAAAGGAGACCAGCCGCTGGTAGCCCAGGGCGATGTATTCTTGGGCCTTCAGTTGCAACTCCGGCGTGGCCTGACCGGTGCGCTTGAGGTATTGCAGGACGAGCACGTTGGGATAGGTCACCGAGGAGGTCTGCTCGAAACAGCCGTAGGGCATCCGCAGGATTTTGTCCAGCCCTTCTACGACCTGACTGAACACCCCCGGATATATCTTGACCAGCACCGTTCCCGCGCCCTCAATGGCCTCCGGCGGGACGGTGACCGTTTTGGCCACCTCCCCGGCCAGCCAGTCGTTGATGGTCTCCTCCACCAGCCGGCCGTCGGGAACGACCTCTACCGCTCGGGACACTGCATCGCTGTGCTGGGAGCCGTAGCCGTACACGGTGAGCCGGTGTTTGCCCAATTGCTGGGCTTGCAGGCGGAAGAATACGGCCTTAACCTCCTCGGGCCCAATGGTCAGAGTTTGCTCCGCTGGCCCCAACAACTTAAACCATCCCTCTGCACCTTCCCGCAGTTCCACCCGGACCGTCTGCTCCGTGGGCAGGTAGTTGTACACCGCTACGGGTATGCTCACCTCGTCGCCTTGGGTGAGGGCTACCGGCAGGTCGAGGTCCAGGAAGAAATCCTGAAAGACCCGCAGCGGATGGGCCACGCTGCCCAATTGCCCCTGCAGGGAGGAGGCCAGGGCCGTCAGCCGCCAGGTGGTAATCGAGTCCGCCAGGGGGATGTCCACCGTCGCCCGCCCGTAGGAGTCGGTGATGAGCGCCGGGGCGTTGAACAGGGTTTCAGGGAAGAACTGCCGCACCCGCGGCGGCTCCGGCTGCGCCGGAGGGGGAGTCCTTTCTTCCGGCTGCCCAACGAAGTCTGCTCCACCCTTCCCGAGGGATGCGGGCATAGCCGTAACCCGGTCCAGGCGTGCGGCCGGAGCCGCCAACTCGGCGACCATTACTCTGGCGGGAGCAGGGGCCTCTGCCGCGAGAAAAGGCGCCGGTGGGGCAGCGGGAATCTCCCAGGCATCCCCAGGTACAAACATGCCCTCGGACACGGGCATTTGAAAGGGTCCTTCCATCAGTCTACTTCTGAACCACCTGTCGCGCCACAGGAGGCCGAGCAGTGGTTCCTGTACTTGAGACGGCTCCACCTGTACGGTGAGGTCGTCGTCCGTGCCCGGCTGCCCGTCGGGGCCCAGGCTGGTCAGTTCCACCAGCACAAAGGTACGTCCCTCTCCGGGCCGGAAGAGGTAATTCCGTCCCCAGGGGTCGCGCAGGTCGGCGGCGGTCAGCAGGCCCTCCGCCTGCAAATCGGCCAGGGCCACCGCCGGCAGTTGGTAGGGGCGAGTTGGAGGGGGCAGCGGATGGCGGCGGAAGTACCCCTCCAGGGCCCGCTGGATTTGCTCGGCGTCGCGCTGTACGATGGGCAACCATTTCTCCCGAAACCGCCGCCGTCGCTCCTCGTAGGAGTTGGCCCGGAGGGAAAACTCTGCCACCTGGGAGGCAGCGGCAAACAACACCTGCGCCGCCCGCCTCCTTCTGGACGCAGAGGCTTTCGCCCCGCCCAACTCGGGACGGGGTTGAGGCGTTTGACTTAGGACAATCTCCTCCGGCCCGCAGCCGTGGATTTCCACTTTCGGCTCCAGCAGTTCCTGGGCCAGGGTGAAATAGACCTTCGCCAGGCCCGGCCGCATTTCGGACAGGGCGAAGACGCTCTCGTCCACCACCTGCACCCCCAGAGCCGCCAGCGTCGGCTTCCCGGCGGTGTCCGTCACTCGGAAGTGCACCTGTGCCCTCTCCCCCGGCGCGTAGGCCAACTCCTCGCCGCGGTCGCTCGTCACCTCCACCCGCAACTCGTCCGCGGCGTCCACGTACACCAGGCGCACGTCGCCCAACACTTCACCGTCGGGCAGCAGGGTATAGGCATGGAAGGCCACCGTGCCGGCCAATTCCGGCGGCAGGGTTAGGGCCATGGCTCCCCGGCCTTGGTGCAGTTGCACCGCTGCCGTGAGCATGGTTTGCCGGTCTTTGACCGCGTCCAGGTACACCGTGCCTCGGGAGCGGGTGGAGAGGACCTCCAGCCGCAGTTGGTCGCCCACTTTGGCCAGGGCATGGGAGGGTCGCAGGAGCAGTGCCTCCGGCCCCTCCTCAGCCTGGAAGGTGAAGGTGCGGCTGGCTTCGCGGCCCTGTCGGTCGCGGGCCTGAACGGTAAAGGTCAGAGTGCCGCCGGTGGGGGTCATCTTCCACTCGCCCACCCCCAACTCGTCCGTCTCCCCCTGGGCCAAGCGAGCCCCACCGCCGGTCACTTCAAACTTCGCTTGGACTGGAGAGCCATCGGGGGTGGTGGTGAGCAAGTACACTTTGTTTTCCACGCCGGGCACTACTGTGCCGCTCTCCGGAATGGCATTCAAGGTGAGGGGCTGCGCGGCCACAGTGAGGGAGTGTACAGTTGTTTCCCGGTGTTGGGCTCCATCGGTGACGGTGACTTCCAGTTGCACCTCCGCCGTACCACCTCGCGCCAGTTGACCGATAAGGGTCTGCGGCAGGGCTTGCTCGAACTCGTACCTTCCCTCTGCGTCCGTCCGGCCGCTCAGCCGGGCGAACTCCCCTTCTCCCACCTCCTGCGTTTTGGCCGCGATGGCGACCTTGCCTCCGCTCACTGGCTTGCCGAAGAAGTATTCCGCCTGGACGGTGCCCCGGACAGTCTCCCCCGGCAGGTAGTAGGCCCGGTCGGTCTCCACCGTAATTTTGAACTTGGGCAGCACGTATTTCTCCACCCGGACGGTCTTTTCGGCCCTCGTCTCCTTCTCGCCCAAGGTGGCTCGGATGCGGTAGGGGCCGAAGTTGACCTCCTCGGCCAGTTGGAACTCCGCCGCTGCCACGCCAAACAGGGAGGTTTCCTGGGTCTTCTTGAAGACCTTGTTGCCGCGGGCATCGAAAACCTCAATGGTCAGCGGACGATTGGCCACTGGCTTGAGGTCGGGGCGACGGAGGGTCAGGGTGCGGATGTAGATGTGCTGTTCCGGCTGATAAATGGGCTTATCGGTGGTCAGCAGGATTTGCTGACCCCGCTTGAGGGTCACGGGGACGCTCAGGAAATCGGTGCCCAGCGGGGTTTCGGCGCTCAGGTGGAGGCGGGCCTCGCCGGGCGGCCAAGCGGGGACGTGGAACTGGGCTTGGAGGGTGCCCTGCCGGTCCGTTTTGGCCCTCAGCAGGTCGGCCACTCGCTGGCCCCGTTCGGCGGTGAGCCAGAGGCGCACCCGGGCCCCTGCTACCGGCTCCCCGCGCTGGCGGTCGCGCACCACCACCCGCACCGCGGCCGGGCTGTCCACCAGCCACTCCCGCTGGC
>DTZQ01000621.1 GCA_012961305.1 Armatimonadota bacterium
TAGCGGTTGCATACATGAAGGCACTTGGTGTTGCTTACCGTGCCAAATATGCCAATGAGAACCTGCGTCGGTTTCACAGACCGATTGAATGTGCTTATGCGTATAAGGCTTATGCCAGATATGAGGAGGATGAGCGTGATGCGAACAGAGACACGCTGGAGTTGTATGACCCAGATTTAGAGAGTGTGGGAGGATGGGAAGTGAGCAGTTTGCCTTGTTTGGAGCATGGGAGTATTGATGAGCCGGTTTACGATGGTTTGCAGGCGAGTACACCAAAAGCGATGCCCTGAATGAGCCGGGGCAGGAAAGGGTTGAGTAACTACGAATCTGTGGTATAATAATGGTTCACTCCTTGGGATGTGGCCACAGTATCTAGGGGCGGTTGGGGAGTTTCGGAGGAGGAGAAAGATGACCGAAAGCAAGAAAATTCTGGTCGTGGACGACGAGGAACACGTCGTCGCCGCGATTAAGACCAATTTGGAGGTGGAGGGGTATCGGGTCCTTCCGGCGTACAGCGGTCAGGAGGCCCTGGAGTTAGTGGGGCGGGAGAAACCAGACCTCATTGTCTTAGATGTGATGATGCCGGAAATGGACGGATGGGAGGTGTTGGACCGCTTAAAGGCCCAGGAACAGACGGCTGAAATTCCCGTAGTCATGCTGACCGCCCTCTCTCAGGATGAAGACATCATCCGGGGGTGGGAAGGTGGGGCCCATGCCTATCTGACTAAACCCTTTGACCCGGCTAAATTAGTGCGGATTATAGGCGAGCAATTGGCCCTGCAAGAGAAAAGACAGGCCAGGTAGGGGAAGGCCGCCGGGTACTTCCCTGCATTGCGGGGGCTTCGGGGAGGGATTCTTGCTATGGAAACGCGAATTTGGATTTTGGATTATTACCGACTGGAAGTGGAAACGGGCATGATTTGGCGGGTTACGCAGGAAATAGAACTGCCGGCTGACTACCACGAGCACGAGGAAAGCGGCATTTTCCGCGTGGGGGAACAAGTGGTCTTGTTCAATCGCCTCCACTATGGGCCGCAGTACACGGAGTTGTTTCGCGTGCCCACCCAATATCTCACCTTAGCGTCGCGTGACTACCCCTTCCGCGCGTACCCGGCGGACGAAAACCTGCCTTTCAATGAACAAAAGTTTACGGTCAGGGAGTAAAGCGCCAACCCAGGCGCGAGGCCGGAAAGGAGAGAATCATGGCCGAGCAGGTAACCATTACTAATGCCTCTGCGGAGGAACTGCAACAGCAAATTGCCACGTTGCAGCGTCAACTGGAGGAGCGCACCGATTCTTTGGCCCAGGCGCAAGCGGCTTTGGGATGGTTGAACCTGCGGTTCAATACCCTCCAGCAGTTAATGCACCTGTTCAATGAAGATTTGAGTTTGGCGGAGGCTTTAGACCAGGCCTTGGAGGTGATTTTGAGCGTTTCCGAATGCGAAGCGGGTTCCATTTTCCTGCTGGATGAGGAGAAGGACGAACTCTATTTTGCGGCGGTACGGGGACCCAGTGCGGAGCAGTTGAAGAAGGTGCGCCTGAAACGGGGGGAGGGCATCGTAGGCTGGGCGATTGAGGAAAATGAAACCGTGGCCGTTTCCGACGTGTATCGGGATGCCCGGTTCAAGCGGGAAATCAGCGAGTCGGTGGGGCTGGAGGTGAATTCCGTCTTGTGTGCTCCCATTCGGGTTCGGGGGGTGCCCATTGGGGCTATTGAAGTGCTCAACAAGCCTCACCAAGAGCCCTTTGTGGCTGATGACAGTGATTTGCTCAACACCGCCGCCCACGCCGTGGGGTTGCTCATTGAAAACCTGCGGCTGCGCGGGGTGGGGGAGGAGTGAGGAACAGGCCATGTTGAACATTGATGATGTGCTAAAACTGCTTTTGGAACGGCACGGGTCGGACGTGCACTTCAAAGCGGGCCGCCCGCCGCTGTTTCGCATCGGGGGAAAAATCGTGCCTACAGAACTGGAGTCTCTGACGGCTGAGGATACCAAACAGTTAGCCTATTCCATTATGACCTCTCATCAAATTGAACTGTTCGAGCAGCAACGGGCTCTGGATTTCTCCTACAACTTTGGCCGTCTGGCTCGGTTCCGGGTGAACGTGTTCCAGCAACGTGGGGTCGTGGGTATGGTCATGCGGGCTGTGCCCTGGAAGATTCCCACCATTGAACAACTGAAACTGCCCCCGGTGCTCAAAGACATCGCCTCCAAAACCCAGGGACTGGTGCTGGTCACTGGGCCTACGGGCAGTGGCAAGTCCACCACTTTGGCGGCCATGATTGATTACATCAACGCTACCCGCCAGGCCCACGTCATTACCATCGAAGACCCCATTGAGTTCGTCTATCAGGACAAGAAGTGCGTCATCAACCAGCGGGAAATCGGCTTGGACACCGACAGTTTTGCTACTGCCCTGCGTTACGTGCTGCGCCAAGACCCGGATGTTATCCTCATCGGGGAGATGCGAGATTTGGAGACTATCCGTACGGCCGTTACAGCCGCCGAAACGGGCCATTTGGTTTTCAGCACCCTGCACACCAACGACGCCACCCAAACGGTGGACCGCATCATTGATTCCTTCCCTGCCGAACAGCAACAACAGGTGCGGGTACAGTTGTCCATGTGTCTGCTGGCGGTGATTTCGCAGCGTCTGGTTCGCTTGGCCAATGGCAATGGCCGCATCGCTGCGGTGGAAGTCATGATTAACTCGCCCACCATTAAGAAGTACATTGAGGAGGGCAACACCGGCGCCATCCACAAAGCCATTGAGCAGTCGGTAACCTACTACCGTATGCAGACCCTCAACCAGTCCCTGGTGGCTCTGGCAAAAAGGGGCTATGTGACTTACGAGGATGCCCTGGCTGCCAGTCCCGACCCCGATGAGTTCAAGCGTAACTTCCGGGGGATTTACAGCGGCAGTTCCCTGGACGCTCAGGCGGCCTACTATCAGCAGGCACAGGAGGAGTAGGGGAGAGCACGGGAGTGTTCTACTTCACCCGGGGAGAGCAGATTGTCATTGCCCTCTGCTTGGTAGTGCTCTTAGCGGCGGGAGGGCTATGGGTGTACATGGCCGGGGTGCGTAACGGGGCGGAGGAAGGGGAAGAAATATTTACCCCTGCTCCCCTACCCGTAGCACCACCAGAAGAGCCAGATATTTTAGTCCACGTCTGTGGCCAGGTCCGGCGGCCGGGAGTGTATCGGGTTAAACCTCACAACCGGGTACTGGAGGTCATCAAGTTTGCGGGGGGAGCAACAGAAGATGGTGACCTGCACGTCCTTAATCTGGCGGCTTACGTCCGCGATGGGGACCGAATTTACGTGCCCACCAAGGAAGAAGCCCAGGCCGCTTTAGTAGCCGCCGCCCTGGCTGCCCGGCGGGAATCGAGCACCCCTGCTCCCTCGGCCATTTCCTCCTCATCCCGGGCCCCTTCCTCTTCGGCCCTCCTGCCGAAGAGAAAAATCAACCTGAACAAAGCCACCGCTGCCCAACTGGAAACCCTCCCCGGCATCGGCCCGGTTTTGGCCCAACGCATCATCGCCTATCGGGGGCAACAGGGATGGTTTCGCCGTCCGGAAGACTTACTTAACGTCTCCGGCATTGGGCCGAAAACCTTTGCCAATTTGAAGGAGTACGTAACGGTGGAGTAGGAGAACGAAAAAGCCGGTACGGACCCGGCCCTCTCTGAGAACCATTTAAGTCCTAACTTTGCGCGGTTGCGGCCTCTGGGTTTTGCTCTTCACCTTCTGTTGCCTCTTTACCCGGAGCCGCAGTTTCATGCTTGGCCTCTTCAGCCTCCCCCGTTTCTTTTTCCTCCACCTCTTCCATTTCCTCTCCGGCTGCTTCCTCCTCGGCCTCTTTCGCTTCCTCCTCTACGGCCTCCTCCGGGGGAACGTTCTTCGGTTCCAGGTTAGCCGCAAACTCGGCCAAATCCAGCAGGTAGGCATGGAGTTGCATAAGCGCATCAGTTTCCGGTGAGGCTCCCTCTTCGGCTTTCAGGAGGGGTCCAATGCCCGGGTCGTTAGGCAAGCGGTCTTGCAAAATGGTCTGGGCTTTTGCGACCAGGGCCTTGCCATCTTCGCCTAGGACCGCATCCGGGCTTTCTTTGCCTGCGGCTTGGGCGTCTAACTTGAGGGCCATACCTTGCTGCAACAGGCCTAAGGCCCGGTTCATTTGCAGGTAGGCCCGGCGAATGTTGCGCTGGCGCTCTTCCGCCTGGCGCTTGGCCTCTAAAGCGGCCTGCACCTCGGGCGGCGAAACAACCACCCCTTCCTCAGTCTTGGGGGCACAGCCCTTGAAAGTCCAGCCCGCTATTAACAGGGCCACAAATACAAACCATAGACTCCAACAACATCTACTGGTCCTCATACCATCCTATCCTCCTTACGCTTAAGGATGTTCCCCTCCCAGAAATACAGACCCCCTCTCCCTTACGGCGGAAGGTCCTAACTCTTGGGAGGACTATAAGGTGAAATGAAACTCACCCATTTCCAAAGTATAATCTATTTCACTTCTCATGTCAAGGGTTAAGAACCGAATTCTCTGAGGATAAATTGCTAAATGGACTTGCCATATTGAGGAAACTGTGGTATAATTTTGCCCGCAGGGAAAAATTTGGTCGCGGGAACAGGAAGGGATTATTAGGGCCGGCGGAGAGGCCCGTTGGAGGGTGGAATTGATGGCTGAATGTATTTTCTGTAAAATTGCCGAGGGCAGGGTGGAAAGCCAGACAGTTTATGAGGATGAACAGGTGAAGGCTTTCTATGACCTGAACCCGCAGGCGCCGGTGCATGTTCTCATTATCCCTAAGGAGCACTTGACCAACGCCTTAGAACTCACCGCAGAACGCACCGCCTTGGCGGGACATCTGGTAGTCGTGGCCAGTCGTCTGGCGCAACAACTGGGCATAGCCGAAAGTGGTTTTCGTTTGGTGCTGAACTGCAATGAACATGGCGGACAGGCAGTTGACCACCTCCACTTCCACCTGCTTGGCGGTCGGCAGATGAACTGGCCTCCAGGCTAAGTCCCAGGTGGTACCGGCAGGCTGGGAGGGGCCTCAAGGTACCGTACGTGACCCTGGTGGATGCCAAGGGAAGCAATGGCCCGGCTTTAGATTCCGCGTTTCCCCCCTTCGGGAAACTTAGGATACCGAAGGAAGGGTGGTGGCTGTTCGCCCTTGAGTCGCAGGAAAGGATTGCTGGACTTAGGGGGGCAGGTTATCCCAGGGACGCGGAACAGGGCTGAGACTGAAATGGGAAGGAGGGGTGTGCATGGCCAAAGTCGAAGTCCGCGAGAATGAAACGCTGGACAGTGCTCTGCGGCGATTTAAGCGGCTCTTGCAGAAGTCGGGTATTCTCCAAGAGTACCGCCGTCACGAATGGTATGAGAAACCCAGTGAGCGCCGCCGCCGCGAGCGTAACCGACGGCGACGTCTGTTGCTCAAGGCCAAAGCCAAAACGCAGCAAGAGTAACCTGGACCCCGCGGCTGGTCCCAACTCAGCCGCGGGAAAGGGACAGAAGGGTCAACTATGTCACTCAAAGAGCAAATCACGTACGATTTGAAAGAAGCCTTGCGGGCCCAAGACCAAACCCGGTTGTCCACCTTGCGTCTTTTACGGGCGGCGATTAAAAATGCGGAAATTGAGGCTCGGCAGCCTTTAACCGAGGATGAAATTGCGGCCATAGTCAATCGGGAAATCAAACGCCGTGAGGAGTCCATCGCCGCCTATCAGGAGGCCGAACGTGCCGACCTGGTTGCTAAGGAGCGGGCCGAATTGGACGTGCTGCGCACGTACCAACCGGCTCAGTTGAGCGAGGAAGAAATTCTTGCTCTCGCCCGGCAGGTAATCGCGGAAGTAGGTGCGGTTTCCCCTAAGGACTTGGGCAAGGTCATGAAAACCATTATGCCCCAAGTGCGGGGCCGGGCCGACGGTCGGGTGGTTAACACCCTGGTGCGCGAACTCCTGTCGGGTCAACGGGAGTAAGACCTCAGGTTGACAGCGAGAGGGCACCGGGGACGGCCCCGGTGCCTTCCGCTGTCAGAGGTAGTGGAGGGATAGTTTGAAAGCCGAATCAGAAGCCCGAATTCCTATCACCGATGGCGCCGAAATGGCGGCCTTATTGGGCCCCCGGGATGAACATCTCCGGCTGCTACGCGAGCACTCTTCGGTGGACATCAAGGTCACTCGGGAGGCAGTTTTGCTTCGGGGCGCCACCGCGGAAGTGCGGGCGATGGGAGAACTGCTCAACGACCTCTTAACCGTAGTCCGCCGGGGTGAGACCCTGACTTCTGAGGAGGTCAAGACGGCTTTGCGCCTGTGGCAGCGGGAGGAATCCCACGCCTTAATCGCTGCCCTGACCGATGTCATTCTGGTCAGCGAGCGGGGTAAACAAATCAAAGCCCGTACCCCTGGCCAAAGGGCTTATGTCCAGGCCATCGAAAGCCATGACCTCACCTTCGCCGTAGGCCCCGCGGGTACCGGCAAAACTTATCTGGCCATGGCCATGGCCATTAGGGCCTTGAAAAACAAGGAGGTTTCCCGGATTATTCTCGTGCGTCCGGCCGTGGAGGCGGGGGAAAAACTTGGCTTCCTGCCGGGAGACCTGCGGGCCAAGGTAGACCCTTATCTGCGTCCCCTTTATGATGCCCTCTTCGATATGGTAGACATTGAGAAGGCGCAACGCTACCTTGAACGGGGCGTCATTGAAGTGGCTCCGCTGGCTTATATGCGCGGACGCACGCTGAACGATTCCTTCATCATCTTAGACGAAGCCCAGAACACCACCCCGGAACAGATGAAAATGTTCCTAACCCGTATGGGTTTCGGCTCCAAAGTCGTGGTGACGGGCGACCTGACGCAAACTGACCTTCCTTCTGACCGCTATACGGGCCTCCATTCGGCTTTGGACATCCTGCGGGACACCAAAGGCATCGCTTTCATTGTCCTGAGCAATGAGGATGTGGTACGCCACGAACTGGTGCAGCGCATTGTGCAGGCGTATGAGCAGTACGAAACTCGTCAACGGTAGGGCCAAGGCAGTGTCACCTAAGTAATCCCCATGCGATTGCCTGACGCCAAAAGCAAACGGCCCCGGGATAATGGCCCGCCCGCCCTTATTTGGCACCTCCAGCGGGTCCTGGGGGGATTATTGGTTACCATCACCCTCACTGCTATCCTGTCCACCCATTTCCTTCCCCCTTGGGTGGACCTAAAAGTCGGTGAGGTCAGCCCCCGTACCATTTCGGCTCCGCGAACGGTAACCTATGTGGACACCGCGGCCACGGAAGCCCTCCAGGAACGGGCAGCCCAAGCAGTACCCCGACAGTACTACGCCCGACTGGTATTGGAGGAGGAACACCAGCAAATTGCCCAAGTCTATCAGCAAATCCGGCAGGTCACTAATGATGTGCTCATGCCCCGCCCGGAAAATCGCGCCACCCGCCTGGAGCAGGAACTGCCCCTGCAACTTCCGCGCAATTTGCTGCTCTGGGCAGTTACCGCTGACCCCGAGGTGCTGCAGCAGTTGGAGCAAACCACTCGGGAAATTGTGCAGAAGATAGCGCGGCGGGAAATCCGCGACGACCAGCCAGAGGATTTGCAGCAGGCGCGGCAGGAGATTGCCCAGTTAATAGCCCAAAGCGGTCTGAAAGGGGAACGGGCCCGGTTGGTGCAGGAAATGGCTTCTGCGGTTTTGCGACCCAATCGCATCTACGATGCGGAAGCGACCAAATTGGCTCGCCAGCAGGCGCGGGAACAAGTGGAACCGGTCCAGCGCGAGGTCCTGGCAGGAGAAACCATCATCCGTCGCGGCGACCGGGTAACCCAGGAACACATAGATAAACTAATGGCTCTGGGTTTCATTCGCCGCCGGCCGGACTACTTACAAGCCTTCTTCGTCGGCTGTCTGGTCGCCCTGGCAGTGACCTTCACCTGTGTTTACCTGTACCTGCAACTGCCCCCAGTATACAACAATGGACGACTGTTGGTGTTGCTCAGCCTTATCGCCGCCCTTGCCTTGCTGTTGTTCCAAATCCACCTGCCGGAGTTCGGTTCCCCGGTTATGCTCTGTGCGGCAACTGTGGGCCTATTGGTGGCGATTTTGGTGGATTTCCACTTGGCCATTCTGCTGGTGGGATTAGTGGCCCTACTGATGGGTGTAGCCTTGAACAACGATGCGCGAGCGGCGGTGGAGGGGTTCCTAAGTGGCTTGGTGGCCGTTTGTTCCCTGCGCAAGGTAGTCCAAAGGTCTCACCTGGTACGGGCAGGCTTCATCCTTGCTTCTGCCAATGTGGTCATCGGCGCGGTCACGGGAGCCCTCAGTAACCAACCGACTTGGGGAGTGGGCAATCTGCTGTGGTGGGTGGGGAACGGAGTGGGGAGTTTTTTCCTCACTATTAGCCTCATTGCCCTGTTAGAACGGCCCTTCAGAGTGACCACTCAATTTCGCCTGTTGGAACTGGCCAATCCCAACGAGCCGCTCCTCCAACAACTGCTTACTGAAGCCCCCGGTACTTACCACGCCAGCCTTATCATCGGTAACTTGGCGGAAGCGGCGGCCGAAGCCGTGGGCGCTGACCCCCTCCTGGCCCGTGCCGCGGCCTATTATCACGACATCGGCAAAATGGTGCGCCCTGGCTGTTTCGTAGAAAACCAGTTTGGAGGGGAGAACATCCACGAACGCCTCAAACCCATGATTAGCGCCTTGGTGCTTAAGTCCCACGTCAAAGACGGGGTGGAGATAGCGCGGGAACACGGTTTGCCGCAACCCATCATTGACGTAATTGAGCAGCACCACGGCACCTCACAGATTTCCTTCTTCTACCAAAAGGCTCTGGAGCAGCGGCGAGAAGGAGAGGAAATCCCTGAGGAGCAGTTCCGCTACGAGGGACCTAAACCGCAGTTCAAAGAGGCTGGCATCATCATGCTTGCCGACACCGTGGAGGCGGCCGTGCGCTCTATGCCTAAAGTGACCCCCCAGAAAATCACCGAGGTTGTGGGCCGCCTCCTTCGGGAACGTCTGGAAGATGGTCAGTTGGATGAGTGTGACCTGACCATGCGGGATTTGGGAACCATCCGCGAAACGTTCATTACCATCCTTCAGGGCATTTTCCATTCGCGCATAGAATATCCCGAACGGCTGGAAAGGGGAAACAACCACGAGGCGGCAAATAAGGGGACCAGGGAACGAGGAGACAGGGAAACCAGAAACAGGAGACCGTAAACCCATGGGAGTGGCCATTCTGAACCAGCAGTCGCAGCCGGCTCCCTGTGACCTCCTGCGACAAGCGGTGCAGGAGACGCTGCAAACAGAGGTGGGCTGTGTGCCGGAGGTTTGCATCGTGCTGAGCGATGATTCCTTCATTGCCGACCTAAATCAGCGCTACCGCCAGACCTCGGCCCCTACCGATGTACTTGCTTTTCCCCAGTTGACTTTGACGCCGGGAGAACTTTCCTCGCTCCATGAGCGAACGGTTTTGGGAGATGTGGTGATTTCGGTGCCCACAGCCGCCCGACAGGCCGCCGAATATGGCTGGTCGCTGGCGGAAGAACTGGCCCTATTGGGCATTCACGGTACCCTTCATTTGCTCGGTTACCGCGACGAGGACGAGGTTCTTCGCCAACAAATGCAGACCCGTGAAGATGACCTGTTCCAGTGTCTTTTTGCCCGTTCCGTGCCTCGCACGCCCCCCGCGAGGGAAAACCATGTCCCAAAGACCACTTCGCCAAAGTCTCAAACACATCATTGAGAGTTTCAAGCACGCGACCGAGGGCGTAATGGACGCCTTCCGTTCCCAGAAGCACATGCGCATCCATTTCGTTTTCGTCATCCTCGTCGCCGTGCTCAGTTACCTGTTCCGCCTCGACATCACCCAGGTCTGCGTGTTGATGATTAGCATCGCTTTGGTGCTCATCACTGAACTCTTCAATACGGTGCTTGAGGCGACCCTCAACTTGGTGACTCAGACCTATCATCCGGTCACTAAGTTCGCCAAGGACGTAGCCGCTGGTTCAGTGCTTATCGCCTCTTTGAACGCAGCGGCGGTGGGGTTCTGCATTTTCCTGCATCCCAGTACGCTGGCAAAAGTCTTCCCCGAAGGACGGCTGGGCCAACCCGACCACGACCCCTTACATCTCACGGTCGTAGTGGTGGTGCTGGTGATGGTGCTCATTGTCATCAGCAAAGTGGGGCGTAGGTGGGGGAGTGTGCTGCGGGGAAGTTGGCTCAGTGGCCACGTGGCCTTGGCCTTTTGCCTGAGTACGTGTTTGTTTTTTCTCACCCGGGACCTGCTGGTGACCATTATCGGCCTCGTGTTGGCCACCATGGTTACCCAGAGCCGCCTGGAAAGCGGGGTACAAACCCTGCGGGCGGCTATCTACGGTGCCCTGCTGGGGGTGTTGACGACCATTCTCCTCTTCGTCGGCTTACAAAGGCTATCGGGACTCTGAACTGCCCTGGGGGAACTCTACCTTGGCGGTAGGGGGAGTTTGAGGGCTCATCAAGGAGGGAGATGATGCAACCTATTACCAGAAGGCGTTTTCTTAAAAGTTCCGCGCGGGCTGCCTTGGGTCTTTCCGCGGGAACTGTTATCTCCGGTGGCTGGGGGTCAGCCGGCCGGGTAAGGGGAGCGAACGAGCGTATCGGTGTGGGCTTCATCGGCGTCGGGAATCGCGGAGGACAACTTCTGAGTGCTGCCCGGCGCAACGAGGATGTAGAGGTCATCGCCCTGTGTGACGTTTACCAACCTTACTTGGACAGGTGGGCGAATAAACTCGGGGGTAAAGTTGCCCAATATAGAGACTTTCGCTACTTGCTCGAGCGGAAGGACATAGACGCTGTATTTATCGCCACACCCGACCACTGGCACGCTCTTCAAACCATCTCCGCCTGCGAGGCGGGCAAAGACGTTTATGTGGAGAAGCCTTTGTCGCTGACCATTGTTGAAGGACGCCGAATGGTCGAGGCCGCACGTCGAAACCATCGCGTAGTGCAAGTGGGAACCCAACGCCGCTCTTCAAGACTCTACCAGCAACTGGCCGAGATGGTACAAAAAGGCATTCTTGGAAAAGTGACCGTCGCCCGATGTTATCGCCTCAGCAATATGTTTCCCCAAGGTATCGGCCTCGCCCCAGACTCCGACCCGCCAGAGGGACTCGACTGGGATAGGTGGCTGGGCCCGCGACCTAAGCGGCCGTTTAACAGGAACATCGCTCCCTACAAGTTCCGCTGGTGGAGGGATTACTCCTCACAAATCGCCAACTGGGGCGTACATTATTTCGACGTTATCCGGTGGCTCCTGGGAGAGGAAGCACCGGCCTCTGTTTCGGCGCACGGCGGCAAGTTCGCTGTCCAGGATGCGCGGGACATTCCCGATACGATGGAGGTCATATTTGAGTTTGCCTCCGGTTGCTTGTTGATTTTCGGACAATACGAAGCCAGTGGAAACCCTGCTCTCCGAAGTGGAGAGATTGAACTACGGGGCACCTTAGGTACTCTCTATGCCAGTAGCAAAGGTTTTGAGATAGTCCCTGAACGCGGTGGGCAGTTCCAAGACCCCAAGCCGCGAATGGAACCCATGAAGGGCAAGGCGAACGAGGGTGACCTAACCGCTCAACATATTCGCAACTTCCTGGACTGCGTTAAGTCGCGCCAGATGCCCAACGCGGACGTAGAGGTGGGCCATCGCTCGACAACTTTTGCCCACCTGGGCAACATCGCTCTGGAGACCCAATCGCGCATCCAATGGGATGCAAAACGGGAACGGATAACTAACCATCCAGCAGCGAATAAATTGCTCCATTACGAATACCGCCCTCCCTGGAAACTGGGGTGACCAACCCTGAACCCTGCCCCCGGCGCCGGGGCTGAAAGTTTGGTGCTCCTTCGGGAGTGTTCACCGAAGCGCGGCCTTGGCACCCCATCCTAAGGAGGTGAATGCAATGACAATGCTGATTACCCCGTTAATAGCCTTTCTGGTTTGTCAGGGGTCTACCTCGAGCGCCGCAACACCACCCCTCAAGGTGTGCCTTGTTTCAGGCTCTTTCGAGTATGACTCCCATACCTCACTTGCCGCATTCAAAAAGTACTTGGAGGAGCACTACAATGCCCAATGCACGCTGGTCAAAGCCCGCAGTTTTAACTGCCTTCCCGGCTTGGAGGCATTGGACCAGTGTGA
>DTZQ01000622.1 GCA_012961305.1 Armatimonadota bacterium
AACCAACTTCCGTTGGTTTGGTAAAGGTAGCCCCGAGTTTGAACTCTGGGCGAGGAGGGGGGATTTCCTTTCCCCAAACGAACCTAAGCCAGACGGTATTGTGGCAAAGGAGTGAAATCACGGTTGCACAACTACCGGGGGCGGGTCAACGAAGTCCCGGTAACGCCCTTCAAGGACTTCTGCGGGGGGCACTTCACCCTCCTGCACGAAGAGGCGGTAGCGCAGGGTGAGCGTTTGGTCGGGCGGGAGCGTGTATTTGAAGAAGGCCCCAAACCGCCCGTATTTCCGGTCGGCGGAGTAGTCCGTAGGGCGGGGGTTGGCGGGATGGTTGAAATGGGCCACGGTGAACCGCGAATCGCCCAGAGCAAAGGACATGGCCGCCCAGGGCAGGCCCACCGTTTTATCCGGCCCCGGCCAGCCCGACGGGAAGAGATAGCGCGTTTCCCCCTGCCGCTGGCTGACCTCGTTGGCGGCCCGAAATTGGAACCCACCGTGGTTTTTGTCCCCCTCCAAACGCACCTCCCCGCGCTGAGAATGCAACTGGGAGACGAACTCCACCAGCATCGTTGGGGCCGGCTGGCGAAAGACGGTTACCTCTCGTTCCTCCTCCAGGACCGGTTGGCCCTGAGGGTCGTTCCAGTGAATCAGGCACCGCAGCCGAGCGAACACCGGCCCGGCCTCCTGGCGCAGGAACCGCTCGTGCCGCTGGCACGTCCCGTTGGGCTTCATGTGCCACCAGTCGCCCGTTTTACCGTCGTACCGCAGCCGGTTCCAGCCAATGAACAGCCCCCGATGGTGCGGATAAAGGCCGCCGGGGCCTTTGGTGAGCAGCCGCTTCCCCACCGGGTCAAACAGGTGATGATAGGTCTTGTAGGTCTCCTCCCGCCGCTGCGGGTCGTAGGCGTACATGTAGCGCAGGACCGGCCGGTCGTCCCAGAGCAGGTCCAAATACTGGCCGGGGTTGTCGCGCCAGTGGAAGTGAGGAGCCGGTGCCTTTTCCTCCCTCGACCGCCGTTGGAATACGGCCCGATAGCGGCGTTCCTCGCCAGCCGGGCAGGCGGGAAGAATCCACCAGACCCGCACGGCTTTTCTTTGGGCCTCCGGCGCGGGAGTTATTTGGGCCGGCACAGTTTGGCCGCTAACGGCCTCGACCAACTGGACAGACAGGGCCTCTGGCGGCACCTTGCTTAGGGGAGCGGGCAACTCCACCTCCGCCCAGACCGGCGTGTATTGCCGGGCACGTTTGCCCGTTTGCACGGTGAAATGCACCTCGTAAGTCGGGGGCGCGGCGAGGGCAGTTAGGGGTGTCAACACCACCCCTAAAGCCAGCCACCAGCCCATATAGTAGTGAGAATGAAGGCCCAACCCAAACCAACACCTCAAGTGGCCTGCAGTTCTCATTTTTACCTCCGCAGTTTCCCTTTAGTCCCCTACCCTCGGTTAGCCACTATCTAAAACGCGGTGACTATCACCATTAGCCACCAGCAATCAGCGGTCAGCCAGCGGTCTCCTCGCTTGCGTCGGGACCCCATTACCTACTAACCGCCCTCCGCAGGAAAGAGGAAGCGGAAACGTGGCTCAGTGGTCCACTTCCGAAAGCGCGGGTCGGCACTCCAGTGGCGGTAACTGTCGTCAATGCGCTGGACGAACTCGTGGTCAATAGTACGGGAACCGCCGGTGAGTAGGATGTGCCCGCCCACTGGCCCCCGTCGCCGGAAGAGGAGCCTGACCTGCTGCTGTTTCCGCCGGAGGCGCAGGCGGAGCCCCTCTCCCTGCACCGGCAAGGCAAACTCCACCCCTACGAGGTCTCCCTGCTGAATTAGCCGTGGGGCCAGCGGCGCGGTGCCTTCTTTCCCCACGTTCATCACCACTAAGTATTCGACCTCTCTTCGGGAAAGGGGCGAGTGAATTTCCAGCACCTTCTGATGGAGCGCTGCCCGGTCAAAGAGTCCTTTGTATTTCTCCGACTCCTTCGGGTTGTAGGTCTGGAGGACCGGTTTGCGGGGGAAGAGCACCCTTCCGTGCAGGAGAGAGGAACCGCTCTGGACAAAGAAGCCGTTTCCCTCTGTGGAAAGGGTGGGACCGGTGGCTGCCAGCCAGTAGGCCCTGGCCCCCCTGGGGCCCAGAGTGACCCGGTCGTAAACTACCACCACCTCAGGCTTGACGAAGACCACCTGGCGATAGAGGGAGGAGACCTCCTCCACCGGCCAGGAGTTGGTCGCGTCTCCGGCCACGTAGTCGAACTCCGGCCAGGTTTCGTAGGCCAGTATTTCTCCCTCCTGGACGAAGAAGGACTCGGTGTGCCCGTGCAAATCGAGCCCCCCGCCGAAGCCACCCTCGGCTGGGGCGTAACCCACCAGACGGCGGTTGCGGCCTATGTAGCGGAAGGTGGCGTCGGAGAAGCGATTGAAGAGGCAGTACTCCTTTCCCCGCGGATGCCACAGGTTGTCCCGCCAGCGGGCCCGCCAGCCACGGGGTAGAGCACCCACTTGGGGAAGCGGCTGAGGCTCGGCTGGCTCTACCACGACCACATTGCCCCAGGAGTTGCCTCGCGAGATGGCCAGGGTGGCGCAACCGTGGTCTCCCCAGAGGGAAGCGGTTCCCAACAGGAACTCCCCGGCTTTGGCCAGGCGCAAATGGGTGGGCTGATGCCGATAGACGTGGTCCCGAGCCCCACAGGTGAAATAGACCTCGGTCAAATCGGGTCCCCAATCCGACCGCATGATGACATCGCCTTCCACATCGAACAGGACCGTCGGCGGAAGTTCCTCCCAATCAACCTTGGGCCTTCCCGGCTCATACCAGCCCAAGGCCAAGCCTATGGGAACGACAAAGGCCATCGGCTGGGTAGGGGCCGCGGCTTCCTTAAAGTGGAGCAGTTGGTCCACCTCCGCCGGCGTCAACTCCTCCTCATTGAGCCGACGCACTAAATCGTCCCAGTTGTAAATCCTGTTTTCCAGCGGATGCCGACTTAAACTGCTGGCAATCCACTTGAGGGGTTCGCCCAGCGGCCCCACAGGGCCTAACAGGCCCCGAGTGTCCCGCCGGGGATGGACCAGTTCCGTGTGGGTGAGGAAACCGTAGACGAACTTCCGCTGGTGGAACTTATCCTCATTGAGGAAGTTGCGCAGGTAGAGGAAGGAGTACCCATAGCCGGCGAAGGGACAGTGACAGCCCGTTCGGGGGTTGAGCCAGCGACGCCCGCCCCTGGTCCCCTGGTGGGCGGTGAAGTACCGTTCTACGTTGACCAACCACATGGTTAGGCGGAAAAGCAGGGCTCGTTTCTCCGGCGTCAGGGGTTCCTCCAAAGCCACCAAAGTCCAAGGGAAAACGTTCATGTCGCCCAAGCGGGAGGCGAAAAACTCCCGGAACTTCTGCACGCCCCCCTCACCCTCCCCCAGGTCAGCCGTTGCCAGGTCGAACAGGGCCGCAACCGCGCCGGGGAAGAAGGGGCCGTGATGGTGGAAGGTACAATAGCCGTCGGTACGCCCCTCCTGCAGGAGCGAAGCGACCTTCGCCTGGAAGAACTCCCTCTGCTGCGGGTCTAAGAACATAGCGGCGAACTGGCAGGCCAGCATCCGCCAGGCCAAGTCGTACCTCCGCCAACCGCCCTGCTGGGACAGTTTGCGCTGTTCCTCCGGCAAGCCGGGGACGATGCTCCCCTTCGTCAGGCCCGGCGGAAGGAATCCCTTCTTTCCCACCTGCCGACGCAGCCAGGCCGCGTACCGCTGATACAGCCGGGGATATTGGGCGATGCGAGCCTTGATTTCCGCCCTGTCCTCTGGCCGAAACAGCAGGCGCGGATGGGTCAACTTAGGCAAGCGCAGGAAACGGTGCTCCCGAATTAGTTGGCCGTCCGCCGAATCCACGGTGACGGTGAGGTGGAAAATACCCCCCTTCGCTTCCCCCCGCACGCGGGGGAACTCCAGCCATTCATCCCGCGTTTGGCCCGGCTCCAGGGTAATTTCTCTCTGGCCGCTGGCCACCGCTTCGCCCAAGTAGTTCCGCAGGGTGTAACGCATTTGAACGTGCAGGGGCGCCTCCCGCCGGTTAGTGAGAGCAACCTTGAACCGCAGAGGTTCTCGGTCGTAGAACACCGACCGATAGCCGGGCAGTGGGTCCTCGGGCGGACTCTCTTCACCTCGGGGCACGATTTTCACCGTTAGATGGCCCGCCAGCGACCGAGAGACCTTTACCCCGTCTATGAAGGCAAAGGGGCTGCCTGCCCGCAGCCGCAGTACGTGCTCGCCCGGGCCCACGGGGAAGGCGGGGGCGTTCCAGCGCCAGAATTCGTCCGTGCCGTTAATTAGCAGGAGTCCCTGGTCCGGGGTCATCCAAATGCCCCGCCGCCAGTCATAGGTGGGCCCGCCGTCCAGGGAGAAAACGACCGTCCCCAGCACATCCCCCACTGCCAGGGGACGCGCCTGAGGCAGCAGTTGCGGGTCGGTCACCGTGCTGACGTTAATCCATTTCTTGCCGTTCACTCCGATAGTATGCAAGTTGTCCCCGGTGAAGGTCTTGGCCGCAGGTTCGCCCTCGGGATTGGCAATCCGCGTGGGTTCCCACTTGATTTGCCGGCGCTTCGGGGGTGGGAAATCGGCCACTCCTATGGCTGCCACCTCCTTCAGGGTTAGGGCGTCCAAAGCGAGGGGAGCCAAGTTCACCGCCAGACGCGGCGTAAGGGCGATGGGTATTTCCTCGTCCGGCAGCAAGGGCCACCATCCTAAGTTCGGCAGCGGCACGGGTTGTACCGCTAATGGTTCAACCTTCAAAGGGATTTTTCGGGCTACCTCGTCGCGGGCCGTATCAAGCACAACCAACGACTTATCCGCTCGACAGGCCACAAAAAGATTGCTTCCGTGAAGGGCCAGCCCCCAAGGCATGGTTGGCACCTTAACCTCCTTGACTACCGCCTGCTGGCGGGCGTCCAACACAACCAAGCGGTTCCCCTGGGCATCGGCCACGTAGACTTTAGCCCGACCCCGGTCTACCACCAAATCAGCCGGATATCCGCCCACCTCCAGGCCCTTGACCAGGGTCTCCTTGTCCATGTCCACCACCCCCACTTTGCCCGTGGAGGGCGAGGTGAAAAAGAGCAAATTGCCGTAGAAGTCCATCACCTCTGGGCCGGGGTGGTCGCGGAAGGGGAAAGGAAACCGCTCCGCCGTTTTGGGGGAGCCAGTAACGGCCCGGACCTCGATGGTCTTGGTTTCCCAGGGGCTCCACACTCCCTCTTTGAGTTCCCGCCGGCGCAAACTGAGCACGTGAGGCTTCGGAATCCAAAACTCCCGGTTCAGGGTAGCGGTATCGGCTTTGAAGCGAACGCGCCGGGGGAAGGCATACCGCTCCTTGTCCGGAACCCGTTCTTGCAGGGTGTCCAGGGCAAATATCTGTGGCCACAGCCAGACGAGCAAGCGCGGCCGGTTCTCCTTCGACACCGTGAGGTATAGGGGGGCCGTAGGCAGGCTTGCCTTTTTGGTAACCTGGTTCGTGCCCGTGTTGACCACGGCCACGGATTTCGCTCGGCGGCAGGCCACGTACAGGTTCCCCCCCCGCAAGGCCAAGGACCAGGGTTCCGGCGGTACGGGGATGGTGGTAAGGACCACCTGCCTCTTGGCATCCAAAACCGCGATACAGTTGCTTGGGGCATTGGCCACGTAAATTTTTCCCGCCGCCCGGTCCGCCACCAGGTCAGTCAGGTAGCCTCCCAGGTCTATCGCACCCCGGAGGGTTTCCGTCGCCGCATCCAAGACTCCTACCTTTCCCGTTGCCGGGGCGGTGAAGAAAACCAGGTTCCCGCACCAGTCCACCACATCTGGCCCGGGCTCCGCTGGTAAGGGATAGGGAAAACGTCGGGCCGATTTGCGTTCCCCGTGTCGCCACCAGACCGGCCAGACACGCAGGGTTGTGAAGCGGTCGGTGTGGAAGGGAAACTCCAGCACCACATCGCCCCCCGTCCCTCGGGGTTTGAGGTACACTCCTCCACTGGCCCAGGGATGTCGTACCTCTTCCCACTGGCCCTCCCGTTGGGCCTCCTCTGCCTCCCACACCGCCTTTCCGCCCGCTGGAGGCACCGAGAAAGACTTGCTTTCGGCTCGTCCCGCGCCTAAGAACAGGGCTAAACAAAATAAGACCACCGGGGCCTTGCCCCCTCGGGTCTTTCTCGCTGGCCACAGGAGCCAGCCACCGGTTCCCTTGCTGCTCATGCTGTTCCTCCTTGCTTGCTGGCAAATGTCACCCGCGCCAATCCCGCTGCCCGCTTGAAGACGGCTGCCCTGTATGCAGCCAATATCCCCTCATTGTTCCTCCACCCAGGCCTCGCTGGACTGACTGCGCGGGGTACAATCTAACTCTGGCCATAGACAGTTAGGCCCCCCTCAATGAACTCGGCAAAATTTCCTCCGGCTTCCGAGCAGTTCTCTGCCCTGGCGCTCATCAGCCCCCGAAAGTTTCCCTCACGTACTGGATGTTCGCTCGGGTGTCGGCAACGAGGTCGTGGGGGCTGGAGGTCTCCAAAATTAGCCATCCTCGGTAGCCAATGTCCCGCAGGGCCTCTGCACAGGCCGGGAAATCCACATTGCCCGGCTGGCTGAGCAGCAACCGACCATTTTTGAGGTGCACCTGGCAAATGCGCTCGCCCAACAGCCTAATCTCTCGGGGCACATCGCGTCCCCGGTTGGCAGAGTTCTTCAAGTCGTAGTAAACCTGCACCGCAGGCTCACCTACCCGCTCCAAAATCCGCAAATTGTCCTCCGCGCTCAGGGTGTTTTCCAGTCCCAAAATTACTCCCGCTTTGGCCGCCCGCGGGCCCAGTTCCTTCAGCACATCTACCACCCGACTGATTTCCTGCTCGTTCTCCATTTTGAGTTCACCCTTGCCGAAAAAGGCAAGCAAAATTACCTTGGCCCCCAAGTTGCAGGCCACGGTGATGGAATCGGCCAGCCAAATTGCCGCTTTGGGCTCCGATTTGAGGGGCACCTGGTTCAATATGCCCAGGGCCACCGAGGGAATCTCAATGTTGTACTGCTTTGCCGCCTTAAGGTATTTCTCCTGCACTTCAGGACGCCGCAGGTGTAGTCCGCTTACTTCCACCCCATCCAGCCCGATTTCCCGGGCTAAAGCGATGGCCTCCAAGTTGGCGGCTTTCCGCAAACTCCAATCACACATGCCAATGCGCAAGTTGGTTGCCTCCTGACCAGCGCGGACCTCACGAGCGCCAACCTGAACGGCGAAAACCAGGCCCGCCGTTGTCTGCAGGAATTTTCTTCGCGTCATTTTCCCTTCCTCCTTTCCCCCTTCCGTTTGCGAGCGGTAATTTCGTCTTTAGGGTAAAATCAGACCCTTGCGAGGCGGTTGCACTTGTACTTGAGGCGGGTGGACAAAGGCGGCAAAAGCGGCGGCGACTCGCCCCGCCTCCACTCCCCCCCGATGTATCCACACGCGGTAAAACAGGTGCACTGGCCTCCCCGGTTCAAGGGTCGCCCACTCCAAGCCAGGCCAGGTCGGGTTCAAAATGCCGTAGTAGCGGTTCAGCCAGCCTGGCGGATGGTTGGGGTTCTCCGGATGGTCGAAGATGGCCGCGCCGGAGATTCGCTTCCCCGCGCCGAATCGGGCCGAATAGTCGCTCCAGAGGAACCGCTTTTGCACTGCATCGCCCTTCAGTCGGCCCTCTGAAGTGTGCACCACGGGGTCTTTGCGGGGAGCAAAGCGAAGGGTCAGTCCGCCGTAGCCCTTATGGGGCGGTCGTCCTCGCAGGAGGACGAGCCGGTCGGCGGCCTCCAAGGTCAACTCCACATCAATGGCTCGGCCCACCGGCCCAGCGCGGAACACGCGCAGCCGAACGGTTTCCTCAACAACTCGTTCCTCACCCACGTACCAGCCGCTTTGAACTCCCAGCAAAGCGTAGACGGGCCCCACTTCCCGCACCAACCACTTCTCAAACCGCTGTCCAATGCCCTGGAGGGCCCACAGGTCGTAGGTCTTCTCCCCCACCTTCACCTGCGGCCAAGTCCAGGATAAGCCCCGATGGTGGAGGTGGTCGCGGGGAAAATCATCCGTCAGCACGGTGCCGTCCAAATCGTAGAGCGGGTGGAGGTAGTCCGCCCGTCGGTAGCGTTCCGGCACGCCCCCCGCCAGTTGCATCCCGTAATTGTAGACCAGCACCGGTTGGCCGTTTTCGCTCAGTTCCAGCCGCCCCGCGCCCAAGTCGCGAAATTGAAAAACCGGCGGTGCCGGCGCATCGGAATGGACAAGGCGGAAACGGTGGGTGGCCGGCCCCGTCGCTGGCTCAGAGTAAAGGAGAAACGAGAGCCAGCGGGGTTTGGCTTCCCCAGGAGTGGAGACCTGGGCCGGAAGCGGTGGAGCCTCCGGCGCCGCCAGGTCTACCAGTTGCCAGCCGCCGGGCACCGCAGCGGCCTGTTGCGGGCTTAACTCCACCCTGACGGGAACCTGCACTCCTGTCTGTTCCGGGCGCAAAGACACCTTCACCTCCCAAGCCGCGGCCGAGGGTAAACGACCGCCCAGATAGAAAAGGCCCATAATGATAAGCCAGAACCTTTCGTTGCTTGCAGGTTTCATGGGACACCTCAAGTAATGTCCTCAGGTAATAGGTGTCTGAGGCTTCTCCACGGTCCCTCCTTTCGGTCCCCTCCGGGCACCAGGGACTGCCTCCCTTCCTCAGACAAGGCTGCTTCGGTGCTATTGTAGTACATGGCAAGCCATTTGTCAACGCTTCCAGATATGGCTTGTCACTCCCAATCCACCGCAACAGGTGAAGCACTTTACCCCCCTCTGCGCTCTTTGGGATAAGGGGTAGATGAATATTTGCAGAATATTTTCAGGGGCCGGGGGAGGATTCCCCCATCTTAGGTCGAATTCAAGGGAGGTTCCTGACTATCCTTAAAGAAAGGAAGAGCAAGTAATGGCCGAACCAACGAAGCAATCGGAACGGACAGACGTGTGGGGAGAACTGGCCATAGCGTGTCGCTTAGCAGTTTCCCAACCGAAATTGAGCCTGATGATGTTCCTGCAATACGCCATCTGGGGCGCTTGGGCCCCAGTGCTGGCGGGCTATTTGGAGAAGGAACTTGGTTTCGCGGGCCTGGGATTGGGGATTATTTACGCCGCCCTACCCCTGGCCAACCTGTTGGCACCCTTCACCGGCGGGCAGGTGGCCGACCGCTGGCTGCCTACGCAGGTGGCGTTGGGCCTGTTCCACCTGGCCGGTGGGGTAGTGCTTATCAGCATGGCCTACCAGAGGACGTTAGGGCCTATGCTGGCCCTGATGCTCTTCTACTGCTTGCTCTTTGCCCCGACCCTGGCCCTCACCAATTCCCTTGCCTTTCGCCACCTTAGGGACTCAGAGCGCGAGTTTGGCCCCATCCGCGTGTGGGGAACCATCGGCTGGATTGTGGCGGGCCTGATTCTGAGTTTCGTGCGGGTAAGGTTTGCCACCGAGCAGGCCGCCTGGATTGACATGTTCATGCTGGCGGGGGTTATTTCCCTGCTCGTGGGAGCAATGTCCTTCGCCCTGCCCCACACCCCACCCGCCGAGGAGGCCCCCGACCCCCTCGCCTTCCGCGAAGCGACGGTGCTATTGCGGGACCGAAACTACCTCATCTTTTTCATCATCGCTTTCGTGGTGGCCACGGAGTTGCAGATGTACTACATCTTAACCTCCCCCTACCTGCAGACCATCGGCCCCACGGTAGGCATCACCTCCGAAACAGTCCCCGCCTGGATGACCATCGCCCAAATCGCAGAGATATTCGTCATGGCGCTCCTGTTGCCCTATGCCCTGCCGCGCTGGGGTGTGCGGCGGACCATGCTCATCGGCATTTTGGCCTGGCCGGTGCGCTACTTCGTCTTTGCCCTTACCTGGCCGCTCTATGAAACGATGCCCTGGACCATCTGGTTCACAGTGGCCTCTCTGGCGCTGCATGGCTTTTGCTATGTGTTTTTCTTCGTGGTGGCCTTCATCTACACCGACATGGTCGCTCCCCCGGACATCCGCGCCTCGGCCCAGGCACTTATCAACCTGGCGGTGTTGGGACTGGGCATACTCATTGGGAGTTTCTTCGCCGGTTGGCTCAAGGACTTTTTCACCGACCCCGCAACTAAGATAACCAACTACGGCGCGGTTTTCCTGGTGCCCGCGGTGATTACTGTATTGTGTGCTCTCATCTTCTGGAGCGCCTTTCGCGAACCGGTGAAAGAGGAGCAACCCGCACCGGCAACCTGAACTTTTAGCCCACCAAATCCTCTCCCATCTGTCTCCTTGCCCAGTGGTTGGGGCAGGTTTGCACCGGAAAAGTCAGTTATTCAGAAACTGTTTGAACCTCCTTGGGGATGTTCGACCAGTACACCGGTCAGCCTTTAACCCTCATCGCCTGGCCATAAGCCAAGGTATAGCGGGCCGGCAAATCTACGACTTAGGAGAGCCGGGCTTTTCTTTGCGGCGCAGGATGAGATGCCGACCGTGGCAGTCTGTACAAATGGAGTCCTGACGCACGGTCCGACCATTGGGCCGGATTTTGCCCCGCCATTGTTGGAGGAATTCCTCCACCGCGGCGGGGTTTTTGTGCTTTTGGTGGCATTTGTAACAGAACGGTTCCACCTCTGCCCGGCCGAACAGGATGTCTGGCTTGGTCATGAGGGTTTCATCGCTCATGTGGTGTTCTGACCGCCCATGACATCGGACACAGGTAATCCCCTGGGCCAAATGGTCGGTGGACAGCGGTTCGGCCTCGAAGTCCAAGTGGCACACCAGGCAAAGGGAATTGTCCTGCCTTGCAGGGGGTTTTTCACCCCTCTCAGAACCTCCGTAGCCCAACAACAAGGCCAAGCAGGCGAGGGGAATTAGCGGATATGCTTTTCTCATAAAAGCCTCCCTCCCAGAACGGTTCATTTGCTTCCCTTCTTTCACACCCATTCCCATTCGTGCAACCAATGGTACTCGGCTGGCAAGTTGGCCCACATCCGCGCTGTGGCCTGGCTCAATTTTTGCCGCTCGGCCGGGTTGAGGGCCACCGTTCTTTCATAGGAGGCGCGCACGTTGTTTTCCACTTCGTACACGGTTGTCATGCCGGGCACCGTAGCCGTAATGTGCTCGTTCAGCAGAATGTAGCGCAAGGTTAGGCGGGCCAGTTTGTGGTCCTCCTCCGGGCCTTTATCCTCTATCGGGAACTTCGCTCCTATTCGGAAAAGGCTTCCTCCAGCAAAGGGTTTGATGGTGATAATGCCCACCTCGTGCTTGCGTGCCGTCTCAAAGATGCTGGTGGTGAAATCCTTACCGCCCGGTCCGGCAGGTGCTTCTTCAACCTGAGGTTGTCCCCCGCCGGGATGAGGCTTCGACCGGGCCGTATAGGGGAAAATGACCACCGCAATCTGGGGAAAGGTTTCAACAACATGCTGCAGGAACTGGCGATTGTGGGAAGAGATACCAAACCAACGCACCTTTCCCTGCTCATGCACCTTCTCAAAGGCCTCCACCATTACTTCCACTTCCTCATCCGGATGCCGGCCAGCCACGTCCGCCTGTACCCGCCAGAGGTCCAAATAATCTGTGTTCAGCCGCCGCAGACATTCTTCTACATCTAACACCAGTCGTTCTACCGTTCGGTTGGCTGGGTCTCGCGGACAGAGGTAAGAGTCGTCCGCGCCCACATACATCTTCTCCCGCCGTCCCCGCAGCGCCACCCCGTAGGCCAGACACTCGGCTGGCGTGGTGATGTCCAAGTAGTTAATGCCCAAATCAATACAGCGGCTCACTACTTCTGTACGATTTTGAGCCACATCGGAGGGAACTTCCTCTTGGGCGAATTTCAACCACAGCCGTCCGCCCTCCCGGTTCTTCCAATGTCCCCCCAGGCTAATTTCGGAGAGCATCAAGCCGGTCTTTCCCAATCGGCGGTAGTGCATTCGGGGATGGTAGTTCAGGATGTTCTGGGATTCCCCCGCCGCAGGAGCAGTATCCGAAGCCAGAACGCCCGCCAAGGCAGCCCCTACCGCCCAACGGGAGGTCTCCGCCAGAAACTTCCGCCGGGTCATCCCTCGGCCCAGCGCTTTGTCCCTTTTTCGACGGTTCCTATCCATGGCCTTGGCCTCCTTAAAGTAATTCTGGGAAACATCCTCCAAGTTGGGTTCCATTCCCCACCTCAAATAATGACGAAGGGCGGTGTACCCCCTTTAGAAGGGACTGGGTTTGTGGGGAGGCGCTGTCCTACTGAGATTTTAACACCTTAATACGGATGTTGCGGAACCAGATAGGATGACCGTGGGATTGCAAGGCGAGGGGGCCTTTCGGCGGCATACCTACCAACTCCGCCTCTTTGATGACCACCTCCCCGTTGAACCACACGCTCACTTTGTTTCCCCGCACCGTGATTTCAAACAGGTTCCACTCGCCGGGCGGACGGTCCATCCTCTTCGTGGGGTTGACGCGATAGCCGTGAATTTCCCCGGAGCCGACGGGATTCTCCCAGATGTTCACCTGTGACTTGCTGCTGCCGCGCAGGTAAATCCCGCTGTCGCCGCCGGGTTTGATTTTCCACTCCACCCGCAGCACGAAGTCGGTGAACTCCTCCGTCGTCCACAGGTTTCGGCCCCTGCCGCTGAAGAATATCATGCCGTCTTCGACGCTCCACTCGCCGGCACCTTCCACCTTCCAGCCAGTCAGGTCCCGGCCGTTGAACAGGGGCCGGTAGCCTATTTCCTTGATGCGCAAGTTGCGGAATTCGACCTTCGAGCCGTGATTCTGCAGCCCGATGTACCCGCGCAGCGGCTTCTCCTTGAGCGCGGGCACCTCCTCCTGGTTCACCTCCACGACCAGGGTGCCGTTGACGATGACCGTGATATGCTTACCCTGGCAGCGAATCTCGTAAGCGTTCCACTCCCCTGCTCCCTTCGTGGGGTTGGCCGAGGGTTTGACGTTGCCGTAGAGCGAGCCGCTGCCGTGAAGGTCCACTTTCCCCGCATCGTCTAAAATCTGCACCTCATGGCCGGTGGTCCAGGGTGCACCTCCCCGCGCACAGCGGAAGAATACGCCGCTGTTGCCGCCCGGACTGATACGCCATTCCAACCTGAGGATGAAATCCTCGTACTCCCAGTCGGAGCGCAGCCAACCGCTGCCCCTCCCGTCGCAGGTAATGAGGCCGTTCTGCACCGACCAGGCCTCTTTGGTGCCCTCGATGTTCCAACCTGACAGGTCTTGGCCATTGAACAGGGAGACGAACCCCTCAGCCTGCTCTGCCGGGGAGAGCACTTGGGCTGAAATCGGCCCAACCAAAACGCCCGTCAGCAAAATGATGCACATCCCCCAGGGTTTCACGCCGCGCATAGTGTCCTCCTTCCTAAAGTCCCCTCGCCGCTATCCGCATATTCCCCCTTCTCTCAACGCATCTTGAACTCCACCGGTTGGCCGTTCAAGTCCGTTAGGCGCAAGCAGTAAGCCCAATCGCCGCCAATTTCGATGACCTTGAGCAACAAGCGATTTGCCCCCGCCTTCAGATGAGCCTGGATGCTGTCCTCATCCACGCGCAGCGACCGGGGTACCAATTTGGCGTGAATCTGCTTCCCGTTGAGCCAGCAGACTACACCGTCGTCGCTCCCCAACCGCAGGAGCACATCCTGCTCCCGCTCCAGCGTCAACTCCACGTAGGCGTAGCAAATCACGTGCTCGTTGGGTTCAAAGAGGGGGTCCAGTCGGACAATGCCATGCTCCTCAGTGGTATGGTAGGGTTGCCAGCGCAGTTTCTTCCCCTCGAACTCGTACTCCCTGGCGAGGTCTATTTCTCTCTCCGGGAAGAACTCCTTCCGCCAGGCCGCCTCGTTGGGCGCGGGGAAGGGGCCAATGAGCCACCAATAACTGACCACTCCCTTGTGAGAGGCAAACTCCATTTTCACCCCCAGCGCGCGCAGTTTCCCGGCCACGTGCAGGGCCCGTTTGTCAGCCGGGACTAACTTGAGGGCCCTTTGGTAAACCCGAAGGGCTTCCTCCCGCCGGTTGGCCGCCGCTAATTGGTCACCGATGGCAATGTAGGCATTGAGGGCTTCGTCTCGCACTTCTCCTTTTGCCCGTTCTAACAGAGGTTCTACCTTCGGCAAGGATTCGACGCTTCCAATCTGGCCCAAACCTCTCAGGGCCGCAACTCGTTGGGAATCGCTGGTGGCCGCCTCAAGCGCGCGATGATAGACGGCCAGGGCTTCTGCCGTCTGCCCCTTTTCCCAGTGCATCTCCCCCACCCGCAGGTAGGCCTCCACCGCTGCTGCTCTCACCCTGTCCGGACCCGTCTCCAGGGCCCCCAGAAGCGCAGGCACGGCACGGGCATCAGGCAGGTTGGCCAGGGCTTGTAGGGCCGCTAAGCGCACTTCTTCGTTTTCATCCCTCACTACGGCAGCGATGGCCGGTACGGCTTCTGTATCGCCTCGCTCGCTGAGGGCCCGAAGCAAGGCGATTCGCGCCGAGGAGGAAGCGTCCTTGAGCGCGTTGGCCAGGGCCCGAGTGGCTTCCTTCCCCGGAATTTGATGCAGCGCGGTGACCGCTGTCACCTGAACCTCGGGTGAAGCCTTGGCGATTAGCGAGAGGATGTGAGGAATCGCCTCCGCGCTTTTAGTCCGGCCAAGGCCGGCGAGGGCTGCAACGCGCGCTGCATCCCGAGTGGCCAGGGAGAGCACGCAGCGGTAAATGTTCAGTGCCTCCCGTTTCTGCCCCTTTCGCAGGTGGGCATCGGCCAGGCCCAAATAGGCGTTTAAGGCGGCGGTTTTGATTCTTTCCGAACCCTCCTCTAAGGCCCGCAGGAGCAAGGGCACCGCTGCTGCTTCACCCGTCCGTCCGAGGCCGTTAAGGGCGGCCAAACGTTCCGCCTCCCCGGAGGCGAGGATGAACACGTTCCGATAGAGAGCCAGGGCGTGCTTCGGTTCCTTACGGGTCAGGTACCTTTCCGCCACCTGCAGGAGAGCCTGCAGAGTCGCCGTTTTAACGGCCTCCGAATCTGTGGCCAGGGCTTCGTGCAGCAGGGGCACGACCGCTGCCCCGTCCACCCGACCGAGGGCCGTCAGAGCGGCCAACTTAACCTTTTCGTTGGGGTCTTGGGCCGCGGCCGCGAGGGCGGGAATCGCCGCCGGGTCCCCTCGTTCGCCCAGGGCCCAGAGCAACGAACGGCGAAAACCAGGGGAGGCCGTCTTCAGCGCCTCCGCCAAAGCCTGAGTGACGGGAGGGCCGGGGATTTGCTGCAGGGCCTCGCAGGCCGCCCCTTGCATCTCCTCCTCGCGCAGCAGCGCGGCCAGAGTGGACACCGCCTCGTCCCCCCCGCATAGGCCCAACAACTCCGCTGCGAACTGGCGAACGGTCAGCGGTTGACCGGCCTGAGTCAATTTGACCAGAGTAGCCGTAAGGGCCCTCCTTTGGGAAGGCGACTGCGCCGCACGGTGGGCAATCCAGCGCAGGGCACAACGGGCCTCGAGGGCCGCCCGGCCGGTTTCGCTGGCCACCAGTTCAAAGAGCGGCTGGACTGCGGGTTGGCCAATTTTAATCAGACGGTGCCGGGCCACGTAGTCCCCGGCCGCCACTCGACGCACCAGTGCGGCGACTTCCTCTCTCAGGTCAGAAGTTTTCTGCGCTCCGGCCGCGCTTACCACCAACCCGAGGAGCGCTAAGGTGATTGCTACTCTTCTCAATTTCACCTCTCCTCCTTCGTTAAAAGGTAAGAGCAACCTTGGCTTACCCCTCCCTCAGGTCCGGCCAGCGACCCAGAGGACGGCATTGTGCAGGAGGCGGCGTACCTCGGCTTGGAAGTAGATGGGATAGGTCTCATGCCCGGCGCGGAAATAGAAC
>DTZQ01000623.1 GCA_012961305.1 Armatimonadota bacterium
ACCGTAGGCCGGTGCAAAGCCTGCTCCAAATAAGCCGCCGCATCAGCAAACCGGCCCTGGTCAAGGGCATTCGTTGCCAGCGCCACTTCTGCTGCAGCCCGATTGTGCTCTGCCAGTTCCGGCCGCATGCCGCCCCAGGGAGCCGCGTGCTCGAAAGCCTGCTCGTAACGCTGCTCCGCCTCCTCAAACCTTCCCCGATACCGAGCCGCTTCCCCCAGCAGCCGATAGGCCAGCGAATGTTGATAGTTGGGCAGTTCCAGACACCGCTCCGCGCACTGCTCGGCCAGGGTGAAATTGCCCTTCTGCAAGTGGATTTGGGCCAAGAGGGCGTAGGTTTCGTAGAAGCCGCGTGACTGACTGCGTTCTGCCGCCTCTAACGCCTGATTGGCCGCCGCCAGGGCTTCGCTGAGTTGGTCCATCCCCGCGTAGGCTGCGGCCCGCAACTGATGGGCCTGGGGTTCCAGACCCCGCAGGTCGCTCTCCGCTGACGCCCGGTCCACTTCCTCCAATGCTGCGGTGAACTGGCCAGCCAGAAAATAGGCCTGGGCCAGCCGCAGGCGGGCGTAACTGCGCAGCGTCCGCGCTACCCAGTCCCCCCGCCGCACAAACGAGCGCAACCTCGGCAGGGCCTCGCTGATTCGCCCCGCGGTCAGCGCCCGGACCGCCTGCCGCAAATCAGCCGTCCGCACCTGCCAATACAGAACCAGCGCCGCCAGTCCCATTACCGCCAGAATGAGCAGTCGAACCATGGCCCCTCTCCATCCCCAAACCTTGCCTCAATTACTCAAACGAGTCGCCCGCCCCCGTCGTTCCCTATACTAATTAGTAGGGTAAGAACCACCGCCCGAAACTGGCCCCAACCGCTGGGGCATATTGGGCCCAGTTCCTCTCCCCAGTCCCCCTACCTTTACTACCCATTTTCAAATTGGACGGGAACCACCGCCCGAAACTGGCCCCAACCGTACCCCCCGCCCCTTCCAACCTATGCTACAAGCCCATATCCCTGCCCAAGCCCATAAACTTACAAACAGGCCGCCCTTAAACGACAAAGGTGCGTACACGAACTCCACCCGAAACTCGGAATCCGGCCTCCCTGACCTCTCCTGTCCCTTTCCCTCCCCGAGAACGGCACTCCGCAGCACAAAATAAGCCCGCAGTAGGGGCTGCCGTTTGCCGTTGACGTAAACGCGCCAGCCGGGGTAGGCCACTTCACTTAACACCAGCACGCTGTTGGGAACCACGGTTCCCTCGGCCACCGTTCGGTTGGGCGTGGGATGAGCGACGGCAAAGGGGGTGAAAACCGCCTCCTCGGCCAAAGACACCTGAAGTGACTGTTCCACCAGCACCGCCCGGCGGGGGTTGAAGTCGGGAGCCGTCAGCCGGGCCAGCATTTGCTCCTCCGTGGGCACTACTTCCACCCGCGACAGGGCAAAGGCGCGGGGCAGGGCCGTGGGGTTTTCGTACAGCAGGGGCCGAACGACGGGCCGAAACTTGGTGCCCCTCAAATCCCGGGGGGTCAGCACGTAACGCAGGTTGAGCAAATCCAGCAGTGGCGCGTCCAGCCGGTCAAACTGAGGCGTACCTGCGTGCGGACTCAAGGCCTTCAGCAGCCGCTGGTAGCGCCCAAAGTACAGGGAATCCGACCCCTGCAGGTCCTCTATCCGATAAACCAGGGGGGTGTTAGGGGCCATCCAGTCCAGAAAGGCTCCCTCCCCCGGCCGGCCTACGGACACCATTCTCAGAGGTTGGTCGGCCCGTTGCAAGAACTCCGTTTCTGGGGTGGGGAAGTAGAGCATCGCTGGGTCGGTCGCCGGGTTAAACCCGTAGCCGTAGGCAAACAGGTCCACCCCAATTACCGCCCCCAGTAACACGACGAAGCGGGTCCGCTTCAGCCCATAGGCCCGCAGGAACAGGAGGCCCAACGTCGCCGTCAGCAACCCGGCGGCCAAGGCCAGTTCTCGCCCCTCGAAGGGCAGCAGCAGTGGATGGAAGAAGTTCAACTGCTCCGGTCCAGTGAACCGCAGGGCTTCCCGCACGGTGGCGGCCAAAACCGCTCCTCCGACCAGAAGGGCAAACCCACCGCCGAACCGAAGGATGCGCCGGGCCGGAGCCGCTTCTGCCTCCTGCAGCAGGGATTCCACTCCCCAGGCCGCCAGCGCACACAGGGCGAAAGCGTTCAGACAGAGAATCCGAGCCGGAGCCGCCAGTTGGTTGAAGCCCGGCAGGAAACGGTAGAAAAGCCAGTAGAGCGGCGTGCGCATGGCCATCAGCAGCGCGAACAGGGAGAGGCCAGCGAAGAACCAGAAAGGCTTAGGATGCGGCCCGGTTCCAAACACCGCCCAGGCGGCCAGCGTCAAGGTGGACAGGCCCACGTAGCCGGCCATTTCGAAGTAGTTAAACTGGCCCCAGTAGAGCGAGGGGAACTCGTTCGTCCCGTAGAACTTGGGCACCAGGAAAGTCACCAACTGCCACAGAGGAAGCGCCGTCTCTCCCAAACGAGAATAGGGGGTGCCCCCCCGGCGCCCGCTCAGGGCAGCGAACTCGAAGGCCGGAAACAGTTGCAGCGCGGCCAGACTGCCCCCCAGCAGCAGCGGCAGACCCACCCCAAGGGCAAAGTCTCTGACTCCCGCCCGCAAGGTGCCTAAACGGAACAGGGCAAAGCCCAAGAAACCGATGACCAGGTAAAAGGACATCTGCAGGTGTCCGCCCAGGAACTGAACCCCCAACACCACTCCGGCCAGAACTAAGCCCCCGGTGCTTTGCTGACGACGGGCACGTTCCCACAGCAACAGAACGAGCGGCAGCCAGGCGAACACCCAAAGGGAAACGTTGGGGAAGCACAGCCAGGTGGTAAAGAAGCCGTTGAGCATGAAGGCCATCCCGCCAATGGCCGCTGCCGCCCGGCTGAGGCCCAGTTCCCGCAGGAACCCGTACATCCCCCCGCCGGCCAAAATTAAATGTAGGAACGCCGAGAGGCCGAATCCGTAGCCCAGAGGAACCAACAGGAACAGCAGGTTGGGCGGATAGAACACTGCCGAAAGCAGGTTGGCCACGAAGGGGGTGCCGCAGAACATGTACGGGTTCCACAGGGGCCAAATGCCCTTCCGCAGCCACTCTCCGGCATAGTGTCGCCAGGGGTAGTACTGCTGTATCGGGTCGAGCATGGGGTTATGTACATGCTCGAACTGGGGGAACAGCAGCGGAGCGTAGAACTTCCAAGGGGTCATCACCAGCAGCACATCGGCTGGCAGGAGCACTCGTCCCCGCAGCACTGGCCAGAGGAACGCCCCGGCCAGCCCTACGAACATCAGCCCCAGGCCGACCTTGCTACCTATCCGTCTCCACGGCATAGATTTCCACCGTTCCCTTCCGCCACACCAGACGCAAACCGGGCAGGGTTTCCACCTGGGCGCGATTGAGGGCCTGCTCGTCCGGCCCCAGGAAAATGTGGGTAAGGCCGTAATCCCGCAGAAACCTCATCTTTTCCGCCGCCTCCTGCTTGCGCCCGAAGAAGTCCAGCATTAGCCCCAACTTGGCCGCCAGACCTATGGTCTCCGCCCAATGCCCCACGAAAACCCGCCGCCCCGCCACCGGCGGAATGTAGTTGCCCACCAAGGGCGTACACAGCACTACCGCCTCCGGCGAGGTGTTCTCCCGCAGCCACAACAGCCCCTCGTACACCTCACGGGACAGGTAGAAGGGCGGCATCAGCACTGCCCGCTTCTCCAGGTTGTTAGTTTGCAAGTCGTGCAGCGTGGACTGCACGAAAGCCACATTGCTGGGCAGCAGACAGAGGAGTCCTCCCACCGTCAGCCAGCGCAGGAAAAAGGGCAGTCGGCGCCGCACCGTCAGTTGGCTCCGGGCCCCCACCCGGGCCATATCTACCCCTATCCAACGGACTAACCAGGTCAAGGCCACCGCCGCCAGCACGCTCAGCGGGATGTGCAGTCCTTCGGCCATCTTGCGCTGAAAGGGTACGGGCAGGTAGAGGAGCAGAACGTTGAACCCAGCCCACACCACAAAGGGCACCAGTAGGGGATAACGCTTCAGTATTCGCACCGCCCCGCCTATGGCCAGCGGCACCAGCAACCCGTAACTGAGCGCGTACACCCCTAAACTGTAAGGGATGGCCGCCAAGTATTCCTTCGGCCCCGCGTAGGAGGGATAGGGCCCCAAACCCGGCGAGGGCGTCCAGGTATTGGCCTTGGCCGCATAGAGTTCGTCCGTCTGGATGAGGTGATGCTGGTACAGCACGCTGGGACAGGAAAGGGCCATCAGCAGCCCCCACAGGAGCAGTTCCCGCCAGGGCCATTCCCGCCGCTGCACTCCCCGTACCAGAGCATACCCGCCGAGGCTCCCGTACAGCGGCAGTATGTCGTAGGTGTGGATGTTGCCCAGGAGCAGGGCGGCCAAACCACCCCCCACCGCCAACGGCCATTGTCGCTCCCGCAGGGCTACCGCCCCACAGACGAAGGCCGCCATTAGCAGGCCCATGGAAGCCGCAAACAGGGGATTGAGATACAGGGTAAGGAAAGTGATGGCTTCAGGCATTACCAGGCCCGGCTGGGTGTCTACCGGGTCCAAAGGGCCCTGTCCAGCGGCTAAATAGGAATACAACCAACCCAACCCGGAGGAAGTAGCCACCAGAAAGAAGGCCCTCTGTCGCAGGGGGCGGTAGCCGGTGAACTGAGCCACTCCCAGGTACACGACGATTAGCAGCAGCCAGCCGCTTACCAGACGGGCTAATTGGAAAATCCAGTAGGGACTCAGGTTCCCCCACCGGGCCAGCCGCCCCAGGGAGAGGAAGAACAGGTTGAAAAACCGCCCCTGGTGCGGTTCAGAGGTGAACTCGTTGCGGAAAAAGACCCGCCCCTCTCGGGCCTGCCGAATCCAAGAGAGGTGCACATTGGGCTCGTCGGGATTGAAAACGTAGCCCAGATAGACCCCCTCATAGGGGGTCAGGGTCACCCCGTACAGGTAAGGCAGGCAGGTGAGGACCATAATCAGCAGGGCCCAGGCCGCGGCCCAGGCCACCTCCGGCCGCGTTACTGCCTGCCAGGGCCATACCGTCCGCGGTGGTGCGCTCATCTCGGCCCATCCCCTTATTCGGGCACAACGTCCCCCGACGAGGGCCCCGAGGGGCTTGACTCCACCCTCGCCGGTGGGCTGGAAGAGGGAATCTCCGTTGGCACCCGACTGAAGGCGTAAATAACCACTCCGGCACAAATCAGCACCAGCCCGCCAATGCGGGTTAGAGGCACAGGTTCATGAAAGAGCAACCAGGAAAGGAAGACCACCACCACGTAGCCGATGGCTATCATGGGATAAGCGTAACTCAGGTCCTCCCGCGACAGCACCACCAGCCACAGCAGGCTGCTCAGGCCGTAGCATCCCAAACCGCCCAGCACGTAGGGCGAAAGCAGGGCCTTAAACAGAGCCAGGGAAATGCCCTCCAAAGGCGGACCTTTGCTCATCCCCACCTTCAGGGCCAACTGCCCACAGACCCCCAGAAAGACGGCTATGAAAAGCATAAAGAGCGACTTTGCCACGCGCAACCTCCCTACAATTTCCGAAAATGTTCCCGCGGCCAGAAGATTAGCACCGCCCGGCCCTTTATGCGGGACAAAGGGAGCGGGCCGTAGTCCCGGCTGTCCTCACTTTGGTCCCGATTGTCCCCCAGCACAAAAACGTGGCCGGCAGGCACCCCGTAGGCCCGGTCAGCGGGAATCATAGTTTTTTGGCCCAAGTAGGGTTCCGAAAGGAATTGGTCGTTAATGTACACCCCCTCTGACCGTATCTTCACCACCTCCCCCGGCAGGCCAATGACCCTTTTGAGCACTAAGGTCCCCTCCTGCGGATGGAACAAGGCCACGATGTCCCCCCGCTTAGGGAAACCCCGTCGGTAAGCCCGCTTGTTCACAATCACTCGGTCTTGGGGATGCAAAGTCGGTTCCATAGAACTTTGGCGCACGATGACCGAGTCGTACACGTACAGGCGTAGGTAAATCGCCATCCCTACTGCACCCAAAGCGATAAGGCTGTACATCCCACTTGCTATTTTTCGTCTCTTTAGCCCCGCCATTTTGGTTTGGTCAGGGGGTTTGCTCCTACCCTCGCCGCAGACGGGCCAGGAAGGCTCCATCGGTTCCATCCCGCGGGGGCCAGAGGTGCAACCAACCCTCCGCCCGATTTAGCCCCGGCAATTCCACTTCCGGCGGGGGTTCCAGGGCCGGCACAAAGTGCGAATACCGCTCCCGGAACCAGCGGATTTGTTCCTCGTTCTCCTCGGGCTCCAAACTGCAGGTGCTGTACACCAAAACGCCCCCCGGACGCACAAGTTCCGCTGCGGCCGAGAGCAGTTCGCGCTGGAGGGTTACCAGTTCCTCTAATTGCTCCGGCTGCTTACGCCAGCGGGCATCAGCCCGGCGGCGCAGGGTGCCCGTGCCGGTACAGGGCACATCCAAGAGCACCAAATCCAAAGGTTGGGGCAACACTTCGGCCACCCGACGGGCATCAGCGCAGCGGGTGAACAGGTTGCGCAGACCCAACCGCACTGCCGTTTCCGCTACTCGCTGCAGGCGCCGGGAGTGCAGGTCCACTGCCCACACTCGTCCCCGGTCGCCCATCAACTCCGCCAGGTGGGTGGCCTTCCCGCCCGGAGCACTGCACAGGTCAGCCACTTCCCAACCAGGCTGAGGAGCCGCCAAGTACCCCACGAGCATAGAAGCCTCATCCTGCACGGTAAACCAACCTTGGTCGAACCCCCAGAGCAACTGCACCTCACCCACATGTCCCACCACCAGTCCCTCCGGCGCCCATCGGCACGGCTGCGCCTTCGCTCCCCGGACCTCCCATTGGGCTCGCAAATCCTCCGGGGTGAGACGCAAGCGGTTGACCCGCACGGTCAGGGGCGGCGGCCGGTTATTGGTCAGGCACAGGGCCCGCACCTCCTCTGGAGGCCAGCGCTGGAGCCAGCGTTCGACCAGCCAGCGCGGGTGGGAGAGGCGCGTGGTTAAGTGGCCGACCGGGTCGGTTTCAAAGGGGGGATAGTCAATTTGCTTGCGCTGCTCGCTGAGGCGGCGCAGCACGGCGTTGACCAGCCGAACCGTTCCCGGGTGCCCGTACTGCTTGGCCAGTTCGACGGCCGCGTGGCAGGTAGCGGCCGGAGAAGTGCGGTGCAGGAACAGCAGTTCGTAGGCCGCCAGACGCAACAGGTTGCGAATCCAGGGGGAAAGGCGGGTTAACTGGTAGTGACAGAACTGGGCCAAAGCGAAGTCCACGGCGGCCCGCATCCGCACGGTGCCCTGCGCCAGTTCAGTGGCCAAGGCCCGCTCGCGAGGGGGCAGGGCAGCCGTGCGGAGGATGTGGGAGAGGGCCAGGTGGGCAAAGGCAGCCTTAACTTCTACCGCGTACAAGGTCTGTAAAGCGGCTTCTCGGGCGTCGTGGGGCCCAGTTTGGGAGTCAGAGGCCATCGTCTTCAAACGAATTCGGGTCGAAATTGTCGAAATAAATGCTGTGCTTGTGCACCTCCTCGTTGTTCGGGTCCCGGAGGAGAATACGGTACATTTCCTTCAATCCCTCATCGTACATGCCCAGCATAAGGTAGGTTTTGAACAAATCCTCCCGCGCTTTGATGTAATCGGGGGCCAGGCGGCGTACCTCCTCGAGTTCCTGGACGGACTCGTCAAACAGGCCGGTAAAGCAATAACACAGGGCCCGGCCGTGACGGGCCTTCGCATGTTCCGGTTCCTCCCCCAGAATCTGGTCGTACAGCGCGATAGCCTCCTCGTACTCCCCGTTAATCCGATGTTCGTCGGCCCGTTCCAACAGTTCGCTTATGTTCGGCATCTTTAGCCTCCCGCTTCAGTTGGAATCGGCCAGGCCCAGCCGCTCCCCAACGGCCAGCCTGCGCCCAGTGGCATACTCATCGCCCCGAACCCGCTTGCCTCCCTCCGCCTGCACCCTTTCCAAGCAGACGGCCCCGTCAGCCGTGCTCACTACTATCCCCCGATTTTTTCTTATTTCGACAACGGTGCCGGGGATTCCTCCCCCGCCAGCAAAGTTTTCTACCACTGTAGCCTGCCACACTTTCAAAAGCCTTCCTTCGCGATAGGTGAAGGCCCCCGGCCAGGGATTGGTGCCCCGCACGTGGTTGACCACCTCCCGGGAGGGACGAGTCCATTGGATTTGGCCATCGCTCTTGCGCAGGCGCGGGGCGTAAGTGGCCTGCGCATGGTCCTGGGGCCTGGGAGTCAAGGTCCCCGCCCGCAAACCCCGCAGGGTTTGAAGGAGCAAATTGGGGGCCACCCGGGCCAGTTTTTCCGTCAGCGTGCCCGCGGTGTCCTCCGGCGCAATGGGCACCCGACGCTGCAGGAGAAGGTCTCCCGTGTCCATACCCTCATCCATGAGCATGGTGGTAATGCCGGTTTCGGTTTCGCCCCGCAGGATGGCCCACTGAACGGGAGCCGCACCCCGGTATTTGGGCAGGAGCGAGTAATGCACGTTCACACAGCCCCGCAAAGGTACGGCCAGCACCTCAGGGGAGAGGATTTGTCCGTAGGCCACCACTACCATGAACTCCGGCTCCCGCTGGCGCAGTAGGGCCACCATTTCCGGGGTGCTGACCCGTTCCGGCTGAAGCACCTCCAAGCCGAGTTCCTGGGCGGCAACCTTCACCGGCGGCGGCTGGGGCCGCCGAGACCGCCCGCGCGGCCTATCCGGCTGAGTAATGACCAGCACCTCGCCGCTTTCCTCCTCCACCACCGCCCGCAAACAGGGAACAGCCGGTTCCGGCGTGCCCATGAAAATGACCATTATGCCCGCTTCTCCTCCCAATCACACCTCGCCCTATTGCGACGACAATTAACTCGACAACGTTAAATTCGCCGCTTAGACCCGCCCAAGATTGAAATCTTGGACTACCGTTACCCAGTCGGTTGGAAACCGAGGGAA
>DTZQ01000624.1 GCA_012961305.1 Armatimonadota bacterium
CGGTCGTTGAAGCAGGAAGCAGGTTCTAAAGGGGCCCGGTCCCCTTGGGGTAAATCCTGCGGAACGGAAAATAGGGCCAACTACACTTCTATTTCCATTAAGTCCTCGGCTACTGTGACGTGGGGGAAAATGGCTGCTGCCTGCTGACGCAATGGTTCGAGGTCGCGATAGCGGGGGCTGAAGTGGGTCAGTACTAAACGCTTCGCCCCCGCTGTTTTGGCTATTTCGGCTGCCTCGACCACAGTTGCGTGGGTCTTGCGCACTGCCTCTGCGTGCAACTCTGCCCCGAACGTACCCTCGTGAATCAGCAGGTCAGCATTGCGGGCCAAAGCGAGGGCATTTTCACACGGACGGGTATCAGGACAGTAAGCAATACGCTTGCCGGGTCGCGGGGGCCCCAATACCTGCTCTGGCCGTACAGTTCGTCCATCCTCCAGCACGATGGTTTCCCCCCGTTGTAACCGCCCGTACAGGGGCCCCTCGGGAATCCCCAAAGCCTGCGCTACTGCCACGTTGAACACCCCCGGACGGGGCTTCTCCTGCAGGGCAAATCCGAGGGTAAATAGACGATGCTCCAGAGGCGCACATTCCACGTAGTATTCCGGCGTGTCACACAACACTCCTGCTTTCCCGGCCTCCTCGACGATTAACTGGTAGGCAAACTGGGTGTGCAGCAGGCGCTTGCAGGTGAGAACATATTCCTGCAAACCCGGCGGCCCATGGAGGTAAAGGGGCTGCACCCTCTCCGCCATTTGCAGCGACATGAGCAGGCCCATTAGTCCAGTAACGTGGTCGCCGTGCAAATGGGAAATGAAAATCCGCTCCAAACGGCTGAAGCGCAAACGGGCCCGCCGAAAGCGTATCTGGGTCCCTTCGCCACAGTCGAACAGGAAAATCTCCCCTTCGCGCACCACCGCTACGGAGGAGAGATACCGCGCCAAAGTCGGGGTTCCGGAACTGGTTCCCAAAAACACCACCCGCATGGTTAATTTTCAATTCTACCACAAACCTTCGGAGGGAGTCAAGGTTGGGGAAACGGCAAGATGAGTTGCTCCTCAGCAAACCAGTCGGCGGGTGGAGGGGGAGGCCCGGCTGCCAAACCGTACTGCTGGCGGAAGCGGTCCAGTTCTGCCTGCACGCGCTCCCGATAGGCGAGTGGGGGTTCGATGTCGCCGGCGTACAGACGGCGGTAGCGGGCCAGGAGTTGGGGGAAGGTCTCCGCCAGCCAAGGGTAGAAACGCTCCCGCGCCGCGCTGCGCAGGCGGAGGGCCTGCCAGGCCAAATACTGGGCTCCGGCCTCCGCTGCGGTCCGGCACGCGGCCTCCAAGGCTGCCTTGCTGTCGTTGACCAGGGGCATCACTGGGCAGTAAAACACCCCCACAGTAAGCCCCGCTGCTGCCAGACCCCGCACGGCCCGCAGACGCTTCTCCGGCCTCGGGGCCCGGGGCTCTAAACGCCGGGACAAATGGCGGTCGGTCACGGTGAGGGTCACGTTGAGGCAGAGGTGATGGCGCTGGTGCAGGATTTGCAGGAGGTCGAGGTCGCGGAGGATGAGGTCGGATTTGGTGGTCAGGGACAGCCGCAGGCCCCGATGCTGGGCCAGCACAGCCAAAATCCGCCGGGTCACTTCAAACCGCCGTTCGGCTGGCTGGTAGGGGTCGGTGACCGTACCGATGGCGATGGTCTGACCCTGCAGTTTGGCCGAATTCAACTCCCCGGCCAGTACCTCCGCCGCCTGCTCTTTGACGTAAATCTTCCGCTCGAAGGCCAGCCAGCCCTCGAAGCCCAAATACTCGTGGGTGTAGCGGGCGAAACAGTAGGCACAGCCGAACTCACAGCCCCGGTAGGGGTTGATGGTGTAGGCGAAGGATAGGCGGCCGCGGGTCCCCTTAGAAGGGCATACCCGGTTGAGCACGGACTTACAGGGCAGGGAGAAGTACTCCACCGCGTTGCGGGCGTCCACCTGCGGACTATCTGCCGCTATTTTGGCCAGGCCGGTGAGTTGCGCTTTCATCACCCTGCTCCTAACTCCCTGGCATCGTCCTGTGGCTCGTAGCCCAGCAGCCGCCGTCCCGTTTCCAAATCCCGTATGCTGGCTCCCTGCCGCGAAAGGCCAAAGACAATGGCGAAGGTTATACCCTCCACTTCAATCGCCCGGGCGAACAGGTCGGCCAAATCGCGGGGACTGACCCACTGCGGGGGAGCGGAACGGCCCCGGGCGCGGAGCCATTCGGGCCGCTGGAACCCGCCAATGCGCACGGCAACGGTCGAAAGGCCGTGAAATTCGGCATAATAGCGGCCCAAGGCCTCGCCGAAAATTTTAGTCACGTCGTAGAGCGCGCGGGGACGCGGTGGCAGGTCCACGGTCACGTAGGTCGAGCCGTAACCCTCTACTACGCGATTGGTGCTGGCAAAGACCATCCGCCGTACCCCGGCCTGCCGGGCCGCCTCGAAGACGTTGTACGTGCCGATGATGTTGGGACCCAGCAGTTCCTCGAAAGTTGCTTGCGCGGAGGGGTTAGCCGCCAGGTGCAGCACTGCATCCATTCCCTCACAGGCCCGACGTACGGCCTCGAAGTCGGTCAAATCGGCGGTAATTACCTCCTCTGCTTCGGGGATGGGCACCCGGTCGAACAGGCGCAGTTGGTAACGCTCGCCCCACTGCTCGCGCACCGCCGTGCCAATCCGCCCTGCCGCTCCCGTAATGAGCACTTTGCGCCTTTGTGCGGCCATCGTTCGTTCTCCTTCCTCGCCCCTACCCCCCTGCTACTTCTCCCAATTCCCTGCCAAGACCTACTACCCAAGATGGAAATCTTGGGCTACGGTTACCAAG
>DTZQ01000625.1 GCA_012961305.1 Armatimonadota bacterium
CCTGCCCTTCATCAGTTACGGCGGCACTTCGCTGCTGCTCAACTTCGCGCTGGTGGGACTGCTGCTGGGCCTCTCTGCGGTGCCAGAGGAAAGCGTGCCCGAAGCGGTGCAGGTGCGGGGCCGGGAGGTGAACCGTTACACGGTGGGGGTACAAATCGGCGTGGCCGCCCTGTTTCTCCTCCTAACTGGGCGGCTGTTTCAGTTGGAAATCCTGCGCGGCCGGGAGTTGCAACAGCGAGTTTACTCCAACCAGCGGCTGTTAAACCGCATCCGGGCCCTGATTGCCGAAGGGTCGCTGCGGGCGGACGAGAACGACCGGCTCCTGCTCTCGCCGGCGGTGAAAGCCTCCCTGCCACCCGCGGTGCAACGGCAGATTCGCCAACTCATTGCGGCAGATTCCCTCTATGCGGACCGGGGTAGGGTCATTTTGGAGCCGGGCGCGGGCCTCATTCGCAACCCGCGGCTGGCCCGGTTAGAGGAACGCATCGTACGGGGCGAAATCCGCGACCGAGAGGGGAAAGTGGTGGCCACCAATCGCCTGGAAGCAGGACGACGACGGCGGGTTTACCCCGAAGGGCCGCGCTTCGCCCACACCGTCGGCTACCTGCACCCCCGATACGGCAAAGGGGGCCTGGAGCAGGCGTTAAACCAGGTGCTGTTGGGATTGTGGGGACAGTCGCTTTTCGACCGAACCCGGCAGTGGGTACGGCAGGAGCCGCGCGGCAGCGAGGTGATTCTCACCTTGGACGCAGAGTTGCAGCGGCTGGCCTACGACCTGTTGGGCGAGCGACGGGGAGCCATCGTGCTCCTCGAGGTGAAAACGGGGGCCATACTTGTGGCCGCTGACTGGCCCACTTTGGACCCCAACGAACCTGACCCGCACCGCTGGCGAGAATGGCGCCGCCATCCAGGGCAGCCCTTTCTGCAGCGGTGGTATCGCGAACGCTACCCCCCAGGCTCAGCCTTCAAACCCTTGGTGGCCGCAGCCGCGCTGGAAAGTGGCACCATGACCCCCACGGACACCCTCACCTGTGCCGGCACTTACCAGCCGCTGGGCCGGGGTTACGCCGTTCGGGACTTTCAGATGAAGCGACGGGGCTTTCGCGGGCACGGGCGGGTGAACTTGCAGGAAATGTTAGTTCACTCCTGCAACTGCGGCTTTGCCCAGGTGGGGGTGAAATTGGGGGCCGAGCGGCTGTTCGCCTATGCCCGTCGGGCCGGGCTGTATCGGAACTTTACCCTCATCCCTCCGAAGGCCGCACCGAAGGCGTCTCCCCTGATGGTCAGCGCGGCCAGCGTGCTCTATCCGGGGGCGGACGCACCCGAGGAAATTCCCCCCGGGAAGTTCACCTCCACCCATCTGGCCCAAAGCGCCATTGGGCAGTACAACGTCCGGGTGACCCCCCTGTTCATGGCCCTGTTCGCAGGGGCGATAGCCAACCAGGGCGCGATGATGCAGCCGACGCTGGTGCGGGAAATAGTGGAGCCTTCGGGCGATACGGTTTGGCGGCATGTTCCCCAAGTCTGGGAGCGGGTAATGTCCCCGGCCACGGCCGAGTTCCTCAAGGAAGCCCTGGTGGCCGTGGTCGAGCGGGGCACGGGCACCCCTGCCCGTCTGTCGGGAGTAACCGTAGCGGCCAAAACGGGCACCCCGGAGTTGCCCGGAGGTCGAACTCATGCCTGGCTGGTGGGTTTTGCCCCAGCGGAGAAACCAGAGGTGGCTTTTGCCATCCTCATCGAAGAGGGGAAGGGGGGCGGAAGAACCTGCGGCCCCCTGGCCAAACGGCTGCTGCGAGCGGCCCTTCATCCTTTGGCTAGGGCGGCTTCCCTTAGCCGTCCGTAGGGAGGAAAGCGGAGTTTGGGGGCGAAATAGAAATGCAAGCGTCAGGCTGAACGCTACAACAGAAGGAGGGTTGAACGGTGAGAGGTAAAATGTGGCTGAGTTTATTCACTTTCATTGGGGCGTTGGGAACGCTGGCCCTTCACGGGGCGGCGGAGGAGGGAGTCACTATGGAGAAGGTCGCCTTTGGCGGTTGGCCCAACTGCTACCGCCTGTCCAATGGCACCATTGAGGTGATTGCCACCACGGACGTCGGGCCGCGCATCATCAGGTTCGGCTTCGTGGGGGAGGAAAACGAGTTCAAGGAGTTCGCCGCCCAACTGGGACAGACCGGCGGAGAAGAATGGCGGATTTACGGAGGCCATCGCCTCTGGCACGCGCCGGAGGAAAGGCCGCGGACCTACTATCCTGACAATTCGCCCCTGGAAGCGCGGGTAGAAGGGAACACTCTACATCTAATACAGCCGCCGGAGACCACCACCGGCATTCAGAAGGAGATAGACCTCACGGTTTCGCCCCGGGCGAACCAGGTGACGGTGGTGCACCGGCTGCGCAATCAGGGGATGTGGACGGTGGAACTGGCGGCTTGGGCGCTCACCGTAATGGCCCCAGGTGGGTTCGCCATCGTGCCGCAGGAACCCTACGTATCCCATGCCGAACGCCTGCTGCCGGTGCGCCCTTTGGTCCTCTGGGGCTACACGGACATGAGCGACCCCCGTTGGACCTGGGGCCAGAAGTTCGTCCTCCTGCGCCAGGACCCCAACCTCGCCGCGCCCCAAAAGGCCGGTTTCGGCAACACCCAGGGATGGGTGGCTTACGCCCGCCAGGGGCATCTGTTCCTCAAGCGGTTCCACTACTTTGCCGGGGCTACCTATCCTGACTTCGGCTGCACTACGGAACTGTTCACCAACGATGCAATGCTGGAGGTAGAGACCCTCAGTCCCCTGGCGCGTTTGCAGCCTGGCGGGGTTATCACCCACACTGAGCACTGGTTCCTGTTCAAAGAGGTGCCGGTGAAAGCCGAGGAGGGCAGTGTGGAGGCCCTGGTGCTGCCCAAAGTGGAGGCTGCGGAGGAAATGGTGGAGGATTGACCCCTGTTCTTCCCCCAGGAGACGGAGGTAGCAAGGTGTGAAAACCATAACTTTTCTGCCAGAGGGAGAGGTAACTACGCCGCGGGGGTTCCGGGCGGCCGGAGTAGCCACCGGGGTCAAAACCAACGGTCAACGGGACCTGGCGCTGATTGTTTCCGACGTCCCGGCGGTGGCTGCAGGGGTGTTTACCACCAACCGAGTACATGCTTACAACATTGACCGCAATCGGGCGGTATTGGCACAGTCGCCGGAGGCGCAGGCCATAGTGATTAACTCTGGCAACGCCAATGTGGCCACCGGAGAGCAGGGCATTGCCGACACGGAGGAAATTGCCAGTCGGGCCGCGCGGCTGTTGGGCCTTTCGCCGGATTTAGTGCTTACTTCTTCCACCGGGGTCATCGGCGTTCCCCTGGACATGCCCAAAATTCGGGCGGGCTTGGAACAAGCGGTGGCCGTCCTCTCGCCTACGGGGGGATTGGCCGCGGCCGAGGGGATTTTGACCACCGATACCGTGGTGAAGCATGGGGCAGTGCAGTTCGCGCTTGCGCAGGTAACGGTCACTTTGGGGGGCATTGCTAAGGGTGCGGGGATGATTCATCCCCAGATGGCGACCATGCTGGCCTATCTGACTACCGATGCGGCGGTGTCTCCCCCGCTTTTGCACGCGGCCCTGAGCGAAGCCGTACAGGCCAGTTTCAATTGTATCAGCGTGGATGGGGAGACGAGTACCAGCGACACGGTGCTCATTTTGGCCAACGGTCTGGCCGGAAACCCAGCCGTGGACGACCCGGAGGGGGAGGATTATCGAACTTTCGCCGTGGCCCTGCGGCAACTCTGTCAACATCTGGCTCGGGCCATTGCCCGCGATGGAGAGGGGGCAACGAAACTCATCACTGTGGCCGTGCGGGGGGCGCGGACGGTGGAGGAAGCCCGACAGGTGGCGCGAACCGTGGCTGGGTCGGTGCTGGTGAAAACGACCCTCGCCGGAAACCATCCCAACTGGGGCCGCATTGCGGCAGCAGTGGGACGAGCAGGTGTGGAAATATCGCTGGAGCGAATGGACATCGTTCTCAACGGCTTCCCAGTGTTTAGGGACGGCGCACCGGTTCCCTTCGACCGGGAAACCGTCAGCGACTCCCTGCGGGCGGAGAAAGTGGAAATAGTGGTGGATTTACACCAGGGCGAGGCCGAGGGCACTGCTTGGGGTTGCGACATGACGCCGGAGTATGTGGAAATCAATGCGGAGTATGTAACCTGAGGGCTGACCGCTGGGGGCAGGGGAGGTAGCGCAATTTGCCCCCTGGCGGCCTGGCGAAGCATTACCGCTGACGGAAGCCGATGGAGATTGGTTTGGTTAGGGAAGGCGGTTCCAAAGGCAGGCGTAGCAGGAGGATGCCAGCACTGGCCAGTACGCCGTGGTACCAGGCGATTTTTCCCCCCTCGGCCGGGCGCTGTACTTCGACGCGGAGGGGTTGATTGGCATGGCTCCAAAGCCAGTCGCGGTTCTCCGCGGTGACGGGTAGTTCTACTTCCAGCACTTGTGCCTGTTCCGCGATGTGGACCATTTCGCCAACTTCGTAATTTATCCGGTGGAGGCGCTCCGCCTCACAAACCCTTCCCAGGGTCAGTTCACCATCGGCCGCCTCCAGGCGCAAAACGCGCACCCGTTCGGCAAAGGTGTAGGTGCGACTGAGGCGCATCGTTCTCCCTCCGGGCCTACTGTACCACATTTCCGGCTGCCGGTCAAATGCGGGGCCTATAACTGGAGTCCCCGCTTTAGCGGGAGGGGAAGTGGGCCTGCGGTTGCAACGCGGCAAACCTGTGGCCGGCAGGTTGGGCCCAGAGGGGAAAAGCGGTTTGACCGGTGGGGGAAAGTGGGTAAAGAGAATAGGAACCCAAGAGTTGCACGCTTATTAGAGAACGGGAGGAAGAAATGGCCGACCAACTGATTGCTGAGTTTGACCGCAATCCGTTGGAAAAAATTCGGGTGCAAATCCGGGAGTACCGGGGGCACCGCTACATTGATGTGCGCACCTACTATTTGGATGATAACGACAACCAATGGAAGCCAACCCGGAAGGGCTTAACCCTCAACCTGGAAACCTCCGCCCTGCTGCGGGAGGCTTTGGAGAAGGCCGAGGAAATCTTCGAGGAAGAGGGTTAGCCCTTCCGCATTAATCGCCCCAGAAAACGTTACCGCGCAGGTTAGAAATACCAGTCTTGGAATGAAATTGGGTTGGCATTGGGCTAAACATAGGTGTATTTCCTTTCCTTGTTGGGTTGAACACTCCTATGCCACCTGGACCCCGTCCCCATAGACGCTGCGCTTGGCCTCATACATGCGCCGGTCGGCACAGGTCAACAGGGCTTCAAGGGTCTGGGCATTCTCCGGATAGGTAGCCGCTCCAATGCTGGCGTGTACGCGCACGCGCCGGTTATTGCGCAAGATAAGGGTGTACCCATCCACCGCCCGCCGGAGCCGCTTGGCCACTTCCAGCGCATCGGCAAGGGTGGTATGGGGTAGAATCACGTAAAACTCATCTCCCCCGTGTCGCACCAGGGTGTCGTAATTGCGCAACGGCTGGCGCATCCGTTGGGCCACCTCCCGCAGCACCCGGTCTCCTACGGTGTGGCCAAACTCGTCGTTAATGGTTTTGAAGTTGTCCAGGTCAATGAGCAACAGGGACAAGGGACTGTCCTCGCGCTGGGCCCGGCTGAACTCGTGCTCCAGGGTCATGAAGAAGTAACGGGTGTTGGGCAGGCCGGTTAGTTCGTCGGTGAGGGCTGAACTGCGGGTTTCCTCATAGGTGAGGGCATTTTTGATGGCCATGGCCGCCTGTTGTCCAATCAGGGAAAGGAGCCGCAAGTCATCCTCGGTAAACGCTCCCACGGCCTCATGGTAAAGGCTCAAACAACCAATACGCGTACCATCGGCCGTGGTTAACGGGATGGCCAGGAGGCTGGCCAGGTTTCGGGCTTCCTCACCCGCAGTGGTAGCCTGAAAGTCGTCTTGGGCATGGCCATTGAAGATGTTCCGCTGCTGTTCGACTGCCCGCCCACTCAGGGACCCGCGCAGGGACAGGTGCAACTTCCGGAACAGGGCCGCCTGGGGCCCAAAGGCTGCCCGGGCTTCCAGTTCCTCCCGTTCTTCATCCAGCAGGTAAATGACGCAGGCAGCGCACTGGACGAAGTTGTTCAATTTGGTGGTCAACAAGGAAAGCGTTTCATCCAAACTGAGGGAACTGCCGACCGTTTGAGCGATTTCATAGAGGGCGTAGAGTTCCTGATGGGCTCGAGCGATGTCCCGCATTACCCCCGTTACCGGCGGTTGAGTATTAGGCCTTTGGGCGGGGGGTTCCGGGGTAGAAGAAGTTTCTTGCTCAATGGCCTGAAGCAGTTCTTCCACACTTTTTCCCTCCTCCCGCGCTATCACTCGCAGAAAGGCATCTACCACTTCCGGGTCGAACTGGGTGCCCTTTGAGCGGACGATTATTTGCACCGCACTAAGGGTGGGCCAGGCCCGCCGATAAGCGCGTTCCTGGGTAAGGGCCTCAAATACGTCGGCTACGGCCAGAATCCGGGCTCCTAAGGGAATATCCTCCTCCCGCAGCCGGTCGGGATAGCCATTGCCGTTCCACCACTCGTGGTGATTACGCACAATGGAGTGTACTGACCAGGGAAAATCAATGGGCTTGAGGATTTCGTAACCGACCAGAGGATGCTTTTGGATTTTGCGGTATTCCTCATCTGAGAGCCGGCCCGGTTTGGTGAGGATATGTTCCGGCACCCCAATTTTGCCCACATCATGCAGCAGGGCTCCGGTCTGAATACCCTCAATAATCTCTTCACTCAAGCCCATTTCCCGGGCTATCTTCACCGCATAATCCTGCACCCGCATAATATGGGTATGGGTGTAGGGGTCTTTGGCATCAATGGCCAAGGCCAAGGATTGAATGGTGCTCAGGTACAAGTGAGCCAGGCGTTCGCTGCTGGCGCGAAGTTCCTCAATATGGCGCAGGTTGTCCTGGATTTTCTCCGTGTACACGCGGTAGGAGTAATAAGTAATGTACAGAACAGGAGCAACCAGGGCAAACCCAGCGGCTCCTATTTTCCCGTAGGCGTAGTGTAACAAAGCGGCCGCCGAGGCTCCCGCGAAATAGCCCGGCCCCGTCCACAGGTAATCCTGCTGCCACACCCGCAGCGGATTCTGATGTTGGGTTAAACCGCTAATCATGGCTACTAAGAAGGTGTTGATGCCGTAATAGGCGGCTGTGGCCAAAATCAAAGGTGTTAACAGACCGGAGAGGGAGGCACTTCCGAACTTGCCTCCAGCCCAGACAAAGGCTTCGCTGGCTCCCCAGGCAGCGATGACAATGGTGCCAATGGCAAAGAGAATGCGATGCAAGGGCTGTAACTTGCCCGTCCGCTGGCTAATGAGAGTACCGGCAATGGCACTTACCGCTGCCACCACCAGCCCTGGCGCCACTCCAAAGTGCAACAGGGCAGCCAAGACTACGGCGAAACCGACCGACATGGTGCCCAATTTAGGGGTTAAATGAACCCGCTTCGTGCCGGTCACCACCGCCAGCAGCAGGAAAATCCCTAAGTCCACGGTCAAGGGGAAGGGCTCATTTTGGCAGGCCGCGGCTAAAATCCCCAACCCCGTACCGCTGATGAAAATCAGAAAGAACTTGCTCCAGAAGGGCAATTGCCAGAAATTAGTTGGCATCCGTTATGAACTCCCGCCATAATTCAGGACTATCCCTGCTCCCTCTCCCACTCGGGGGAGAGGGGAAAACGTCCCGTGGTGCAAGATTTTCCCCAACGTTGAATTGAGAAATTCCAGCGCTGCGGATAGACGGACGACAAGGGGGTGTCGCCCTACCTGGAGGTTACCTTCCCCGGTAGGACGGCTCCCCCGAGCCGTCTTAATCCTCGCCAATCACCGCTCGCAGGGAAACATCGGCTTCCACCGCTCCTTCGCCCCACAGCAGATTGTCTACCCAGAACGTCTCGTCGCTCCAGAGCAGTCCATCACCCCACAGCAGGTTATCCACCCAGTACTCAACAGTCGCAGGGTCAGAAGCCTCGGGGTCGGTCAGCGGGTCTCCCACGGCAGCGGGGTCAGCCCATTCCGCGTTGTCGCCCCACACATCGGTGTCCTCCCAGGTCCCTTCGCCCCACAGCAGGTTGTCCACCCAGTTCTCGTCATCTTCCCACAGTTCGTCTTCATTAACTCCCTCCTCTGGACCGGTTTCTTCCCCATTCGCCTCTTGCTCATTCGCGTCTTCCTCCGTTAAGCCATCCTGGTACTCCAGTTCCTCCGTCGAAAGGGAGAACAGGCCCTTGCCATCTTCTTCCCGGCACACATTTATGCGGTACACCAGGGGGGACCAGGCATAACCGGCCAAGATATGGCCCTGGCTGTTGAGGGCGGCTGGAATGTCTAAATAGCCTGCGCCGTGGCTGAAGATGTCCCAGCCCACGCGCTTCTCCGCCGTGGCCATGAGCCGCCCCTTAACGTCGTCTGGGGTGAGAGAGGGGTCCTTCTCCAACATCAAGGCTACCGCCCCGGAAACTACCGCGGCGGCCATGCTGGTGCCGCTGAGGACGAAATACTCACTGCGCCGGACGGCTTCTGGGTCATCCCAGTAGTATTCAATGGGCACCGTATTGGAATCACCGTAATGGACATCTAAATAAGACCCATGGGCCTTGGCACTAATAATGCGGTTGCCTGGAGCCACCAAATCGGGCTTGAGCACATGGTCCAGGCGGGTAGGGCCTTTGGCGCTGAAATAACAGAGAACGTCATCCTCCCGTTCGAAAGTCAGCCGGGTGTTCATCGCTCCTACGGTAATGACGTAGGGGTCGTTGCCGGGGCTGTCAATAGTACCATAGCCGTAGGCTCCGTAGTTGCCCGCCGCCACGACGACCACTATCCCTGCTTTCCAAGCAGCCTCGCAGGCCTGACAGAGGGGGTCGGTCCGATAGGACTCACCTATGGCATGGCCCACCGACAAGTTAATCACTCGAATGCGGTAACGGTCTGCATGTTCCAGGCACAGGTCAATAGCCGCAATGGCATCGCTCACATAACCGTAGCCTTCCCGGCCCAAAATGCGCAGGTTAACGAGGTTGGCCTTACGCGCAATGCCGTAGAAGGTGCGGATGGGAAAGTGAAGTAGTTTCCTATCTGCAGGGCGGAGGACGATGGGGCGGAGGACGATTCGGCCCGACTCGTAACCGCTGCCCGCAATGATGCCGGCTACCAAAGTGCCATGTCCTAACTCATCGTTGCCAAACCTGCGGCGAGAATGCCGGAGGAAATCGTAACCGTCTATGATGCGCCAACCTGGGGCTCTGACCAGAAATCTCAACTCGCGGCGACCCCTAAAGTAGACCTCACGCACGTTGCCAAAATCGTTGTGCTTGGCTATGCCGCTGTCAATGACCGCTACCCCTATGCCTTTGCCCGTCAGACCATACGATTCATAGGCCACATCCGCACCGGTTGCTGGGACTGTGTAATCCAGGCGGCGTTTTAACTTCAAGTCGGCTGAAATACGCTTAACTCGGGGAACCTCAGACAGACGCAGGAGGTTTTTAATCGGGATGCGGGCGGCAAAGCCCGGAATACACCGATAACGGTGGGTGATTTTCCCCTGCAACTTGGCAACCAACTGATAGTCAGCCTCCGTAGGCCGAGTCACGGTTTGCACAATGACCCCTACCGGCTTGGGGTCGGTGGAGTGCTGCGCGACCAAGCGGCGCAAAGGTGCATCCAATTTCTCCGGCCCCCCAAAACTCGCGGGGAACCAAAGGAAAAAGGAAAAACAAATCCAGCCGGCCAGGAAACGTTGCGTGCCCCTCATACTTCTCCTCCTTTCTCCACGCTACATCATCAATAAGTGACCAGGTGAGCAGCCTTTGACATCACTTCCTCACCTTATCACGCTTCCACCCAAATGCTTCTCCACAGACGGGGCTGGTCTGCTGCGAAGCCAAGGAACACCGCCTTCTCTGCGGGTCCAACCTTGCCTGGCCTGTTAACCAGAAATCTCTTTTCAGTTACTTATTATCTACCACATTATAATTCCATTTTAAGATGGGACAGGCAAAAATTTGCGTAATTCCTCAGCCCTTACCCCCCTGCCCCTCCCGCAGGAAGCCCTCTGGACTCAGCCGCTTTAGCGCCGTCTTAACGGGGAAATACTCCAATTTTGAGGGACATTTGGATGTTCCTCTTAAATGGTGATGGGAAGGAAAAACGATTTCTGCGTCGAAAAAGAACGGCGAAAGGAGGGAAACCGATGATACCGTTCATTGTGCTCCTGGCTGTTGGGGGAGTGATTATAATTTGGCTCGTGGCCGCCTACAACGGCCTGGTGAGGCTGCGCAATCGCTGCCGCAACGCCTGGTCGCAAATTGAGGTGCAACTCAAGCGGCGGTACGACCTCATTCCCAATCTGGTGGAGACGGTGAAGGGTTATCTCAGGCACGAGCGGGAAACCTTGGAGGCAGTCATTCGCGCCCGTCAGCAGGCCATAGAGGCCTCCGGGGTGGCGGAGCAGGCAGCGGCGGAGAATGCCCTCACCCAAACCCTGCGCTCCCTGTTCGCCCTGGTGGAGAACTACCCGGATTTGAGGGCCAACCAGAACATGCTGGCCCTGCAAGAGGAGTTGACCTCCACGGAGAACAAAATCGCTTTCGCCCGCCAGCACTACAACGATGTGGTGACTGCCTACAACACCAAACTCCAGCAGATTCCCACCAACTTCATTGCCAGCCTGGGCAACTTCCGCGAAGAGGAGTTGTTCGAACTGGAGGATGTGGCTGCGCGGGAGGTGCCGCGAGTGCAGTTTTAGAGGAGACGGGTCATGTACGAGCAAATCGCCCGCAACCGCCGGGCTTCCCTTCTGTTGGTCCTGGGTTGTGTGCTGCTGTTAGAGGGGCTGGGGGCCGTCTTCGCCCTGGCCGCTGGAACTCCTTACTGGGTTGGATTGCCCATAGCCACCGCCATAGCCACGTTCCTGCTGCTGCTGAGTTTCTACGGAGGCGACAGGATTGTCCTGACCGTCAGCCGGGCCCGGCCCCTCACCCACGAGGATAACCCCCGGCTCTTCAACGTGGTAGAGGAGATGAGCATCGCTGCTGGCCTGCCCATGCCGAAGGTCTACCTGATTGAGGATGAAGCCCCTAACGCCTTCGCCACCGGCCGCAAGCCGGAAACCGCCTCCATCGCTGTCACCAGGGGCCTGCTGGAGAAACTCAACCGCGACGAACTGCAGGGGGTCATTGCCCACGAAATGGCCCATATCCAGAACCACGACATTCTCTTCGCTACGCTCATGGCCGTGCTGGTGGGAACTGTTGCCCTGCTGTGCGACGCCTTCCTGCGGGGTTTCTTCTACGGTCGGCGGGTTTCGCGCCGCCGAAGTGGAGGGCAGCCCCTCTTTCTCCTCCTAGGCCTGATTCTGGCCCTCCTTGCCCCTCTGTTCGCTAAACTCATCGAGTTGGCCGTCTCCCGGCGGCGGGAGTTTCTGGCCGATGCCTCCGCCGCCCTGCTCACTCGCTACCCTCCCGGCCTGGCCTCAGCCCTGGAGAAAATCAGCCAGGACCGTTCCGTGCTCGAAGTGGCCAACCGGGCCACCCAGCACTTGTACATCGTCAACCCCATCAAATCCTTCGAGGAGCGGGCCAGGGGGTTGTTTGACACCCATCCGCCCATTCGGGAGCGGATTCGCCGTCTGCGCGAGATGAGCCTGGAAGTGGGCTTGGAACCGCCGACGGCTTCCCGGCCCTCTGCTCCAACCCCCGTGGCCGCTGGGAGAGAAGTGCCTCCGACTCCGGAGGGCCTGGGGCTCGTTTCGTCCCCTGCCTCCGCCGCAACTGTCGCTCCGCGGCCCCCGGTGCGGGGCCTTCTCCAACCGCAGCCCGATGCTTGCCCCCGCTGTCGGGAGGAACTGAGCCGGGGCCGCTTGGCTGGCCGTCCCCTGAGGGGATGCCGCCACTGTGGAGGGCTGTGGCTGCAACGGGCCGATTTGCTCGCCCTTTTGCGGCGAGCCCCCAAGCAACTGATGGCCGCTGACGACAAGTTCCCCAACGTCATTGGCACCGGTTGGGAAGCCCTGGGGAAGAAACACTGCCCCCTTTGCGGGCGGGTTTTGAAAGAAGCGGAGTTAAAACAGGTGCCGGGGCTGAGAATTGACCTCTGTCCGGAATGTGATGGGGTTTGGTTCGACGATGGCGAACTGCGAGCCCTGGTGGAGGCCCAATCAAGCACGAATTGAGCAGATTAACGGAGGTGAGGCAGTGCATATTGAGTTGCCGCTGGCCGAGCACGTTCCAGCGGAAGCAGCGTAATCGTCGGAGGAAATCATGACTACTCTGCCAGCCGGAGCGGAACCCTGCCGAGGGTGTGGTCATCCGGTACGCTCGGAAACTGCCTTTTGTCCCAACTGCGGGATGAGGACCCCACATCCGAGGGAGTACAGGCGCCAAGTGCGCCGCGCCGGGCTGCAAATTCTGGCCCTCACTTTCGGCCTGATGGCCTTAGGCATTCTCTTGGGGTGGGTGTGGACAGCCAGCGGTCCCCTGTGGAAGCAAATTCTGGGGGTCCTCTTAGGTGCCCAGGGAGGACTGGTGGCCGGAGTGTTAACCGGGATAGGGATGGTCCTGTTCCGCCGGTGGGCGGCTCTGCGCCAGCCGGTTCCGACTACCTATCAAGCCCTGCTGCGAACCTGCGAGGAGATGTTGCAACGCTTAGACCGCCTGGAACGGGAACTGCGCCGTCTGCTCGCCGCTTCTTCCGCGGAGCCCCAGCGCCAGACCCGTCTGGAGGAGCAGTTGGCCCTCATCGCCGACCTGCGCCAGGCCTATGAGGCCCGGCGGCGCGACGTGGAGGAGGCTCGGACGGCGGAGGCCCTGTTGGTGACCACCGGTGACCCCGCTGCGCGGGAGGAGTTCCTGCGCCTGCGCGATTCTCTGAACGATTTGGAGGAACAGACCCAGCGCCTCACCTGCGAAATCCAGGCCGAGGAGGAAGTGGAGGAACTGTTAGCCGAAAGGAGTTAGGACTATGGGTCACATTTTGACCGCTGTAATCCTTGCCGGTCCTTGGGGACTGGCCCTGCTGGTGGAGTGCTGGCTGACTGCCGGACCCCTGTTGGCCGCGCCGGTGCCTCCCGGCCGGAAACTAATCGAGTGGGGCTGGGACCAGCCGGACACCAAGTTCGTCCGGGAACACATCCGGGAGATGGAACAGACCCCCTTCGATGGGGTGATTTTGACCGTTGTCGGCTGGGACAACGGCCAGCGAATTGACTTCCAGTGGCAGACCTGGGGGCCGCGGGCCTTCACCCGTGAGCAGTTTGCCCAGGCCATCGCCGACCTGAAAGCCACCCGCTTCCAGAAGTTCACCGACAACTTCCTGCGCTTCGACGCCGTGCCCGGCAACGTGGATTGGTTCGACCCCGAATGGGCAGCCATCGTGCAGAATGCCCGCTTGGCAGCGACCATTGCCCAAGAGGGCGGCCTGAAGGGCTGGATGTTCGACGTGGAGCAGTATCAAGGCAAACCCTTCAACTACAAGGCCCAGAAGTACGCGGAGAGGAAGACCTTCGCCGAATATCAGGCCCAGGCCCGAAAGCGGGGTCGAGAACTGATGCAGGCCGTCAATGAGGTCTATCCCGACATCACCATCCTGTTCACCTTCGGCCATTCCCTCCTGCGCCGCCACGCCGACCAGCCGGAGAACCTCGCCGACGCCAGTTACGGCCTGCTGCCGGCCTTCTTGGACGGAATGATTGAGGCCGCTACCCCCCAAACTGCCCTGGTGGACGCCTTCGAGGGTGCCTATCCCTACAAAAC
>DTZQ01000626.1 GCA_012961305.1 Armatimonadota bacterium
AGTGCGACCTGGACTGCGTGCCCAACGAACCGCGCGAGGCTCGCCTGGAAGCGGTAATGACCAACGCCTTCGGCTTCGGCGGACACAACGCCACCCTCGTTATTCGCCGTTTCCCTTGAGCGGAGGGTACAAACCATCTCTGTTTTCCCCACCCTCTTCTTCTAACCCCCGTCGCAGTTCCTCTTGGGCTAAGGTCGCCCGCAAGGCCATCTCTACGAACTCCGCAATCAGTTCTTCCTCCCGCAAAGCGGCTATTTGCTCCCGCAGGATGGCCAGTTCCTGCCGTACCCATTCCGGGTCAACCTTTTCCTCTTGCGTCTGCTCTCGCAGGCGGTCCAAGCGAGTAGTCAAGGCCTCGCGCAACATGCGCCACTCCGCCGCCGTCAGTTCGCCGGGGAAAAGTTCACGCATTAAGGCTTCTAAGTCTATGTCTGCCAACTTCATGGTTCCATTAAAGGAAATGGCCGCGCAAAATGGCTTCGCCGGCCTTCAGTTCAATTTCCTCCAGCGCCAGGGGGACCGGAAGCAGAGCGGCCACATCTAACAAAGGGTTGGCCTGAGCCAGCAACGACTTCACTGTCTCTGGGGGCAGGGTCAAGTTGCCCACCTGCACCTGGGCTTCCGTGAGGTGGAGTTCCCGCCGCTGTACTACTTGCAACCGCCCCCGTACAGTCACCGGTAGGGACGCTGCTCCGAGCACCACTTGGCCGGTGACTACTACCTGTCCGGGCTCAAACCGGACATGAGCCTGCCGTAACTGGGGAATGCGGGCGGCCAGGAAGGAGTCCAAATCTCCGTCGCGGAAGTGGGCCTCCAGCGTTGCCTCCCGATACCCGGTGAGGACTATCCGCCGTCGCAGCAGCGAATCTAACAGGTCGTAAGTGATGCCCTTCCCCGTTAAGGTCAGGCGGGACACGGTCAGGTTTTGAAACTGGGCCTCCGTCGCCACCAGGGTCAAGCGGTCAAGACGGCCCTTCAAACGACGGGGTCGTGGGGTGGGGGAGAAAGTGTCCCAGGGCAGGGCGGTAGCATCAAAGCGGTGCACGCGAATGGTTACTCCCCTCAGATTCCCGCTGACCAGTTGCGGGCGGGCAGCCGCCTGCACTTCCACCTCTAACTCCTCGAAGGTGCCCAACTGAGCAGCCAGGGCCAACCGCAAACGCTCCGCCAAATCGAACCGACTGGCACTGCCCGCAGTCAACGCCGTAATAATCAGCACTGCTAACGTCTGCATTGAACCCATCGCCTCCTGCAGTAAGTATAACAGATTTCCCTCCAACCGGCAAGGCTGAGCATTCCTCCAGCGATTATCTTTCGATTGATTAGGGAGTCCACACTTTAGCCGAGCCGGCCCGGTCCCAATAATGGCTGATGTGCTCAGGGAGCGATGGTTCACCCTCAGCGGTAGGACGAGACCCCCCCTCTCGCCCCGTAGCCTGCAGAAAAATGTCTCCCTTCGGTGCCCGTAAGCCCTGGGTCTCATTGCCCCGCGGGGCAGCGGTGAGAATAAATTGGGGAGAAATTCCGCCGCCCGGATTTGACGATATCGAA
>DTZQ01000627.1 GCA_012961305.1 Armatimonadota bacterium
ATGCGGGATGCGGGATGCGGGCGGAGGGCAGGAGCAGTAGAGCCAGTTGCGGATTTCGCCCGTGGCAGGGTCAATTACCACTCCCCTCCGCCGCAGGGCCCAGCAATTGTAGGCCACTGAAACGAAGAAGCAGGCTGGCACCCGGTTCAGCACCCCGATTTTACAGCCCAACAGGGTCGCCTGCCCGCCAAAACCCATGGGGCCAATGCCCAAACGGTTGGCCTGCTCCACTACCTCCTGCTCTAATTGGGCCAGTTCGGGCACCGGGTTTACGTCGTCCACCGGACGGAACAACTGCTTTTTGGCCAGTTGGTAGCCCTGGGCGCGGTCGCTACCCACGCATACCCCCAAAAAGCCGGGGCTGCACCCGTGCCCTTGCGCTTGATAAATTGCGTGGAGAAGGCATTTGCGCACCCCCTCCCAGTCCCGTCCAGCCAGGCCCAAGGGCCCTAAGTCGGTCGGGAGGGAGTACTGGGCGCTCTGATTCTCACCGCCGCCCCCCTTCAGCAGCAGCAAGACCTCTATTTCCTCCCGCTCCCAGGGTTCCCAGTGCAGGAGCGGCGTTCCCGGCCCTAAGTTGGTGCCGGTGTTTTTGCCGGTGAGGATGTCCACCGAATTGGGGCGGAGGAGCCCCTTTTGCGTTGCCTCGGCCACGGCCGCCTGGAAGTCACAGGCCAAACTCCGGGGATTTAGGTGGAAGGGATAACGGACGATAAAGGTGGGCAGACCCGTATCCTGACATATTGGCCCCCGTTTCTGCCGGGCCAGGTCAACGTTTTGGACGATAATCGCCAAGGCTTGGGCCGCGTAAGGGGAGAGGGGCTGCTGTCCTACCCTTTGCTCCCCGTCCACGGAGGCATGGGCCTCTTCCCGGGTCAATGCCCCCGCCAGGGCCCGGCGCACGTCCGCGGGCAGGTTGGTGGACGTCTTCTCAATGAGGGCCAAAATGCTTTCCCGAAAATGACGCATACTGTCTTTCCCTTTCTTCCTGCCCTGCTTGTTCCCCTTCCCCCTCCGCGTCCCAAATTTCTGCGTGCTGGGAGTACACGGCCAAAAGGAGCCTTCGCGGTCGGGAAGGAATGAGGCCTTCCCAAAGGCTGGCGGGGAGCACTATCCTCCCGTCGGGGGTGAAACTCACCAGAGCAGCCCTGGCGGTTAGATAGCGCAACATCGAAGCAGCCCGGTCGTCCCGCGGCGGGGGGAAGGATTGGGCCATAAGGTTGGCCCACTGCTCCGGCGTGTACACCCGCAGGTGATTCTCGCAGGGCACCACGATAACCTCCCGGCCCCACTGTTGACGCACAGCACCGGGGATGTACAACCGTCCCCGGCGGTCTAACCGCAGGTGGTATTTTAGGGGTGAGTTGCTCGCCACTTGCCACCCGCCTTTCGTCTTAGCGTGGCTATTTTCCACCGTACATCTCCGCGAAGAAGTTGGTGAACTCCTTGGCCTTTTCCTGGGGGCCGGGTTTGGTGTGCAGGCTCACCAGGACAAATACCAGGACGTTGGCGGCCAACCCTACAAAGCCCGGATACAGCGACCACAGTTCGGTCTCGAGCCAGAGGTTGGTCTTGGGGTCAAGCAACAGGAACACAATTACCCCCACCAGAGGGCCCGCCACCGCGGCTGGAGCCGTAGCCCGCCGCCAAAACAGGGCCCCTATGAGGGGCACAATCAGGTTGGCCACTCCCGCATAGGACATGACCCCCAGGGAGACCAGCAGTGTGGGGCTCTTCGTCAGGGAGACGAGATAGGCGGCCAAGGTGAAGACCACCATGAAAGTCCGCCCCACCCAGACCAGGTGTTGCTGACTGGCCGCCGGGCGCAGGTAGCGTTTGTAGAGGTCTGAAGTAGCGATGGCGCTGATGGCCAGGAGTTGGGAATCGGCGGTGGACATGCCCGCGGCGAACGCACCCACAATCATGGGCAGGGTCAACGTCGGCATAAACTTGGTCAACAGTAGGGGCAGGAGTTGGTCGGCTTCCCGCCCGACTAAACCGGGAAAGTGGGGGATACCGGCGAAGGCGTAGAACATGGTGGCCAAATAGCCCACTACCCCGGCCAAGGGCACAAGGGCCGCCGTGCGGCGCAGCATGGTCGGATTGCGGGCGGAGTAGATGCGCATCCACACTCCGGGGTTGGTCAGAGCAATGCCCTGCATAAACCAGAAGGTGAACCACCAGGAGTAGGTGAACTTACCTGCGGGGCCGGGCAGGGTCAAATGCTGGGGCGAAGCCGTGAGCAGGCGGTCGAACATGGCTTCCACTCCCCCCGCTGCCCGAATGACTATGCCAATGGCAATGCCCCAGATGGCGGAAAGAAAAAGCATTCCCTGAAAAGCGTCCGTCCAGCCTACGGCTCGCCCCCCTCCCAGGGCCGTGTAGATGACGACCACTAACAGCATCAACCCCGCGCCCTGCCAGAAGGGAATCCCGCTGGCGGCTTCCAGCATCAATCCGCCGCCTTTGATTTGCAGCAAGATGTAGGGAAATACGAACCCAATGCCCACCAGGGCGGCTACTACCCGTACCGCCTCGCTCCCGTAGCGGTAGGCCAACAGGTCGGCCGGGGTGACGAAATTGTACCGCTTGCCCAGCAGCCACACCCGCACACCTATCCAAGAGAGCAGCAGGGCACTCATCATCATCCACAGCACGTGACAGTAGAAGCCGACACCATGGGTGTACCAAAACCCGCCCGAACCTAAGAAAAACCACATGGAAAAGAGGGTGGCTTCGTAGGTGAAGAAGAGCACGAACAGGCCGAAGGTACGCCCGGCGACAAAGTACTCCTCCTCGGTGGCTTCTTTGGTGGCGCGGTTGGCCAATACGCCGATGAACAACACCGCCAGCGCGTAACCCCCCAGCAGCACCACAATTAGTAGCAGGTCTCTCATCGGTGGCAGCAATCGTTCGAGGGCTAAAACTCACCGCCGAAAACGCAGTATGGCTTATCTGCGGTCTCTATGGGCCCCGCTCTGGCACCTGCGGGTCACCCCACACATGCAGAGCCACTATTAGGTGGAAAATGGCTCCTCCGAGGCTCCACAGGAGCAGCCAAAATACGAACAGCGGGAAGGGCCCGATTCGCGGCTCCAAACGATTGACCAGCACCAGCACCGGCCAGTTCAGGGCAAGGAAAAAGGCCGCGTAGCCCATCGTGATTACCCATTTAGACATGATTTTGGTCCTTTCCGCCTTCCCTGGGACTGAACCAACTTCCGTTGGTTTAGAAGTCAAGCTAAGCCTCAAGGCTCAGGGCTCAGCAGGGCAAGCGCGCTACAAGCACGCTGACACCCAGGGGTTAGGAAACTTGAGCCTCCTTTTCCCGCTCTGTCCCTGCGTTTACGTGAGGGCTTCCCTGCCGCGCAATCTGCGGGAAAAGCCTCACGGTAGCAGTTGTCTCCGGGCCCTTTCGACCACCTCCCGCATGCGCGCCAGTTTGTCGGGGTCAACCTGCGGCTTCTCATAGGCGGCTATGAGTTCGTTTACCCTCTGCTGTATCTTTCCCAGCAGGGCCTCCTCCTGCTCAAAGCCCCTCCAGCCAGACCGGTCTATGAACTGAGGCAACCATAGGGACTGGCGAAAATGCCTCAGCGTATGCTCGGTCTCCAGGTAACTTCCCCTCAGGCCAATTCCCACCTCCATAATCGTATCCAGGCCCAGAGTTTGAGGGGTAACTTCCACGGTGCGGCCATAATTTTGCACTCCCAGGCCCAGGTCTCTCTCCAGAAGCATTTGCACGGGACAAATGGTCTTGCCCTCCTCAAGCATTCCTCCACCTATCGGCGGGTGGCGCCCGGTGAATGCTGCAATGGTCATGGCTTTGTAGGCCTTCTCCAGGGCCGCGTAGAGGCCGGGGAGTTTAGCATCGCAGTACTCACCGCCCCCCACAGGGAGCGTTTTGCCGCACCAGCGGCGAATAAACTCGACCGCGGCGAAGGAGTAGAACATAGCATCAAACGAGCAGTAACTCACTTCGCCCCTCCTCATGTCCATCGTTCCCCCCCACATAGAACCAGTCAGGGGAACTTCCGGGTTCAGAGCGCGAGCCGCCATCCAAGTCGCCAGGATTTCCGCACTGGCTACCACCGTAAACCCGGCCACGGTCACCGGTGTGGTGATGCCAGCGACGGGCATGGCCGTAAGTCCTGCCGGGTGGTTGGCCCTGACGCGGCGAACGAACCTATCAGCCACATCCTTGTCAAACCGAAGGGGGTGAGCAAAGCATATCGCTCCCCAGGTGAACCAGTTCTCGAGGCCGTAAATCTCCCCCATTTCTATCAAGTAATCTACCTGGTTGACGTTCCAGGCAAACGCGGGCCCCGGTTGGTGGGCGTACTCTGCCAGGAGCATCGCTGCCTCCAATGGCTCAATGAGGGGCGGAACGTCCGTTAAAAGCAGGGAGTGACCCACGGGAACTTCGGGATGGAGCACATCGCCAAGTTTGATGAGGTCAATGAAATCTCGCCGGTTCCCCTGCCGAACTTCCCGACGCTCGTAATCATAGAAAAACTGGGCCACCTGAGTGCCCAAATGAGGCAGGGGAGGGCTCTCGAACTTCACCGGCCCACCGTCTCCTTCCTTTGGCCCCTCCCTGCGCAGTTGTTCCACAAACTCCTCCTGCATTTTCCGCGGGAAGGTGGCAACTTCGAGGTCATAGTCCACCCTCGCGCCCGCCGTTTCCAGGGCCTTCAGTATCTCCTGGTTCTGGCACAGTATGCCTACCTTTTCCAGCACTGTGAACACGCCTTCTCCCAAAGGCTCTACGTCCGCATCGCTCAGCAGGTTCCTTTGGAACATGGTTGTTCCCTCCCATTCCATCGGACTGTCCGCCAATAATTGCTGCTTAACCCTTGACAATACGGGTTAACACTTCCAGGCTTTCATACCATCGCGAGTTTTCGCCCCCCTCTGGCTCAAAGGACATACAGCCGTCGAACCCAGCCGCGGCGAGGATGTCCCGTATCCTCCCATAGTCAACCAGCCCCTGGCCAACCGGGCAATACTTGAACGGTTTATCCGGGAACGCCCTTTCCGATTCCTCGGTTACGGGCACAAAACTCTTTACGTGGACATGAACCACTTTGGGAGCAAGCAATTCAGCCGCCCGGTGGGGGTCGCAGCCGGCCAGGATGAAGTTCCCCCCGTCAAAAGTTATCCTCAGGCTCGGCTTCCCCACCGATTCCACGCACCGCAGCAACTCGGTATCGGTATGACATAGGGTGCCCGCATTCTCAATGCTGAGGGTTATTCCCTCCTTCCCCGCAAGGTCCGCGGCCTCTGCCAGCCCCTCGATGTAGCGCTTCAACGCCTCCTCTCCCTGATTAGTGTGCTGTCCGCCGGCGTTAAAGAGGTGTTTGATGCCCAGTTCGTGGCAGGCCTCGAGACCACGCTTAATGGTGTCTAAGGATTCCCGACGCACCTTGGGGTCCGGGGACATGAGTTCAGTCCTCACCCCATAGATGCTGGGGCTCAAACCGAGGTCGTCCAGTATTTTCTTAGCCTCGGTCACTCCCAAGCCCACGCTGCGGAGCATAGTCTCGAAAAGGTCAACCATTTCTAAACCGTGTTGCTTACACCGGGCGAGATGGGCTACCCAATCCCACGGTTGGCCATCTGGACCCCGGTTTGACATCAGCATTATTCCCACCTTCATTTTTCTTACCCTCCGGGCTATATTCGTTAATTACTCCCCATAGTCATTCGTTTTCCACCCGTTCCACGGCCTCGATGATGGCCGCCGCGGCATACTCATTTTCCTCCTCCGTCATGAGCGGATGCAGGGAAGGACAGAACAGCCGGGCCCCGATTTCCTCCGCCCGGGGAACCTCCTGACCAGCCGTGTGCTCCCTAATCAGCCGGTTGGACTTGTAGGTGGGAGGATTGGCCACCACGCATCCAACCCGACGTTCTTCCGCCAAAATTTTCATCAAGCGGTCGCGCTTCTCTCCGGCCCATTCGCGGGGAACCAGAATGGTGTAGAGGTAGTAAGTATGCCCGTAGCCGGGAGGCTCATAGGGCAGGGTCAATTCGGGGACCTCCTTGAGCAGTTCCGTGCGTTGCTTCGCCCGCTTTACCCGCTGGGCGTTCATCTCGTCCAGCCGGCGCAATTGCACCAGCCCCACGGCTGCCTGAACCTTGGTCATCTTGTAGTTGGTCCCCCAACTCACCCCCCTCCCGAACGACCGCAATTGGCGAAGGCGTTCCGCGACCTGTGGGTCATCAGTGGTAATCATGCCCCCTTCGCCCAGGGTACACATCAGTTTCTGGGTGTGGAAACTGAACACGGTCATCCAGCCCTTCTGGCCGATTTTTGTTCCTTTGTAAGTTCCCCCACAGGCACGGGCAGCATCGCCAATGACCTTCAGCGGGCCGTGCTTGGGATGAGGGTGCCGCTCGGCAATCTCCAGCAGGGCATCCATATCCACGGAAAGTCCGTTCATGTGGGTGGCCAGAATGGCGCGAGTTCGCGGGGTGATGCGCCTTTCCACATCCTCCGGGTCCAGGTTGAAGGTTCGAGGGTCGGGTTCACAGAGCACCAATTTCCCCCCCTGCCCAATAATGGCCAAGTGAGTTCCGGGGAAGTTAAGGGCGCAGGAGATAACTTCGTCGCCGGGCTCCAGGTCCAAGCACATCATGGACATGTCCAGCCCAGTTCCCGCGCCGTTGATGGCAACGGCGTATTTGGTGCCCACATACGCCGCAAAGGCCTCCTCGAACTCCTCTATCTCCGGGCCCGTGAACCCTACATTCCAGTCCAGGGAGTCGCGTATGGCCCTGACCGCGGCTTCAATTTCCTCCTCCGTGTACCAGGCTCCCAGTGGCGGTTCGCCCCTCCAGACAACGCGGGGACGCACTCTCTTCAGGATTTCTTCCCTCTGGGTTTTGTCCATAGTTTTGTACCTCCTCCCTTGATAGGTACTCAGCCATTAGCAGTTGGCCTTTAGGGCGTGATGCGTGACTCAGGTTGACTGCTAAATAAGCATGTGGTTATTACCCATCCCCCGGCACGTAAAGCCGGAAATCGTCGAAATAGGCCAGGTCGTCGAAGGAACCCAATCCCACTCGTCCCTTCAGAAAGGTCCTGTCTTTTGCGGTCAAGATGGGCGTTTCCAGGTCGTCAATATAGGCCCTAATTTCGCCCCTACGGACGTTGCGTTCCACCTTCAACCAGTGGTAGGCCTGGTCCTGCAGGCGGGCTATAGGCTTGGCCTCCCGGTGGATGGGCGTGCGGTCGCGGCCGTTGACGATGTGAATGGCATTGTGCACTCGGTCGCTCAGGCCGGAGAAGTGGACGTAGTAGAAATGCGTTTCGTCGCGGTAGCCGAAGAAAATACACACGTCCCGGCCGCTCGGCCCCGGCGGGGTCAGACATCGGGCCCGCACCGTGAGCACGAAATCGCCCACTTCCACACCCTTCAACAGGGCCCGCCCCGTCGGAGCACGCACCTTTCCCTGCCGGCCCGGCCGCTTCAGGTGGTAGGCCCAACTGTCTTGGTCAAAGGCTACCTCCCATTGGCTTTCCGCCCGCGGTTCCCAACGAGCGGCCCGCCGGTCCTCGAAATCGTCTGCATAAAGCAATTTCATCCCCGGCGGAAGGTGGAAGTCCGGCGGCGCCGGGTTCTGCTTTACCCCTCCCCCCACCGCCAGGGCTGCTAAAATTAGCCCTGATGCGCGTCCCATAACTGCCCTCCTCCGTTCCCCCCCGGCAGGGCAACTCGACCTGGCTTGTGGTTTACGGCGATAGGCCATAGACTATTTCCCCACCAACTCCTGTACGTTGAGGGGCACTTGGTTGAAACACTCCACCCGCGGGCCGAACTTGCCCAGCGTATTTTCCACCACTACGAAATCGAAACCGGGAATGATTATGTCGTCCCAGCGGTCACCAATGCCCCGCAGGGCCACGTCCAACATGGTGACAATCTGGTGCCCCAACGGCTCCCGCGAATCCAGGGTGATGGCCCCGTAGAACTCCTGACATTCCGTATAGCCTGCGTTGTGAGTGCCCGTGTAGGGCTTCTGCCGGGCCAAATCAATTTTCCGGCCCAGGCGGCGAGATACTTCATCGGATTTGCGGGCGAAGAAATCCACCAAGGCTTTCTCCTGCAAATAGGCCGGTTTGTTGTGCCGAGCCACGTCCAGGTAAGCCTCGTACCCGACTTGGTAGGCTTCCTCCACCAGGCGGAACCAGTACTGCTGCTCCGCCGTCACCTTCGCCGGGTCATCTACGGCAATCACTGAGCGGCGCAAGCAGGCGTTCAACCCGTCGCGCTTGGGAGCCACACCCAAGTGCACGTAGTCGCCCTCGTTTATCACCCGGTTGAGGGCTTTGCCGATGAGGGTGCGGTTGGCTTCATTCGCCCCTACCATCACGTCCCAGCCCATCTCTTCTGCACCCAGTTCCTTGGCCACCCAATAAGCCCAAGCCGCCACTTGGGTCTCCAACAGGCCCGGCTTGAGCACGGCCAACATCGCCCGCATCATGGCGTCAGCGATTTTGTTTGCCTCGCGAATGAGGGCCATTTCAATGTCGGACTTTTCGTACTTGATTTTGTAGTACACCCCCTGCACGTCCACCAGGTTCGCCGGGCCCACGATGCCTTCCAGGTACTCAACCACTCCGGCTGGAATCACCTGTCGCGGGGTGAGCAGGCCGACGGTTTCCACCTTTCCCCCGGCCGCTTCCTCCAGAACCTCCTCCAGCCGCTCGGCGTTAATCGGGTATTTCTCATCGGCCAGTTGCAGGAGTTCGACCTTGTGCACTTTAGCCCGCGCTCGCGGGGCCAGTTGCTCGGCAATGTACCCTCCTTCCAGCCCAGCGATGAGGTGAAACCCCGTGGGCCCGATAGCACCGGCGACCTGTTCAATCTGAATGTTGGTGTTGCCGCCCAAGTAGGGCACATCGCCGTCGTAGTGTTCATCGGAGAAGACGAAGCCGACCGAGAGGCCTTGGGCAGCCAAAGCCTGCCATACGGCCTGCTGCCGGCGCAGGAACTCTTCCAGGGGCACGGCCAGGGCCTTGTCCGCCGTTTCGCAGGTCTCCAGTACCCGCATCACTTTCTCGAACTCATCGCGCAATTGGGCGAGGCGTACTTCTCCTACACCAGCCATGGTCCACCACCTCCTTAACGACCTCCTCCCACCCCTGAAGGGGGTGGGC
>DTZQ01000628.1 GCA_012961305.1 Armatimonadota bacterium
CCGCGTGCGGGGGGATAGAGGGGGGGCATCCTGCATCCTGCCTCGGGGTGACAGAGAGTTGGCACCCTGAACGCTTATCCTACGAACACGTTCATCTGGAAGATGGGCAGGAGCATAGCCATCACCACGAAGGCCACAATCGCGCCCATGATGAGGATAATGGTCGGCTCCAGCAGGGAGATAAGTCCTTTGAGGGCATTGTCCACTTCCACGTCGTAGGCATTGGCAACGGTGCTGAGAACTCCGGGCAGGTCGCCGGTCTCCTCCCCCAGGGCAATCATGTGTATCAACAGGGGAGGGAATTGGCCAGAGGCCTGGGTTTGGGCGGCCAAACTTTCTCCCTCCCGAACGCGCTGCCGGATTTCATCCAGACTGCGGGCCAGGCGTTCGTTGCCCAACACATCCCGCACCACTTCCAGGGCCTCCAAAATGCTCACCCCCCCGCGCAGCAGGGTCGCCAGCGTGCGGGCGAAGCGGGCCACGGCCATTTTGCGAATCAGGTTGCCCCAGACCGGCATGCGGAGTTTCAGAGCGTCCAGCCGCAGGCGTCCCACTGGAGTGGCCCCGTAGGCCCGCAGGAGAGAACGCAAAGCCCACAGGCCCAAAAGCAGCGCCCACCACCAGCGGGCCAGTCCGTGGGCCAGGCTCATCAGAATCACCGTAGGCAGGGGAAGGGCCTGTTCCAGTTCGGCGAAGATGAGGCTGAAACGGGGCACCAGGAAGGTCAAGAGGAGAAAAATGGCCAGGGAACCGATAACGACGAGGAGGGTGGGGTACATCATGGCCGCCTTCACCTGAGCCCGTTTCTCCTGCTCCTTCTCCTGAAAGTCGGCCAGCCAGGCGAGGACGGTGCCCAACTCCCCGCTGGCCTCCCCGGCCCGTACCATGCTCACAAAGAGCGCCGGGAAAACGCCCGGCTTTTCCAGGGCCTCGTGGAGGCTGGAACCGCCTTCCACTTCGTCGCGCACCTGTTGAATGGCCTCCGCCAGCCGCTCGTTGTCGGTGCTATCTAACAGAGCGTCCAGGCTGCGCAGCAGGGGCAGTCCGCCATTTACCAGGTTCGCCAACTGGCGGCTGAACAGGGCCAGGTCCTGGGAGCGGATACGGCCAAACAGACGCGGCAAGGGACGAGGGGCTGCCGCCGGGCCGCCGTCCAGCGAACGCAGGTCGGTAAGGTAATATCCCAGTTGTTTGACCTGTCCCCTGGCCGCCTGTTCATCATCGGCCATCAGTTCCCCGGTGATTTCCCGTCCCGTGCGGTCTATGGCTACGTATTGAAAGGTCGGCATCTCCTTCCTCCCCGCAGTCGGTTTACACCTCCACCGCGCTCAGGACCCGCTCGTCCGCGTGGGTAATGCGGGCTATTTCGTCCAGAGTAGTTAAACCGCGCCGAGCCTTGTCCCAGCCGTCCTCGCGCAGGGTCTTCATCCCCCGCTCACAGGCGATTTCCTTGATTTCACCCGCCGAGGCTCGTTTGAGAACCATCTCCTTAATCAGGTCGTCCATTACCAACAGTTCAAACAGCCCAATTCGCCCTCGATAGCCAGTATTCCGACAGTGCTCACACCCCCGCCCCCGGTAGAGGGTGTAGTACTCCTGCACCTCTTCGCGTTTGGGGTCCACGTATTCGGACACATAGGAATAGGGCACTTGGTATTCCTCCAAACAATGCTGACAAATTCGGCGTACCAGCCGCTGGGCCAAGACCCCCTCGATGGAGGAGGAAACCAAAAACGGCTCAATGCGCATGTCCAGCAGGCGGGTAATAGCCCCGGAGGCGTCGTTGGTGTGCAGGGTGCTGAAGACCAAGTGCCCAGTCAGGGCAGCATGGATGGCAATGTCCGCAGTCTCCACATCTCGGATTTCGCCGACCATAATCACATCGGGGTCCTGGCGGAGGATGTGCCGCAGGCCACTGGCAAAGTCGAGTCCAATTTGCGGTCGCACGTTGATTTGGTTAATGCCCTCCAATTGGTACTCTACGGGGTCTTCGATGGTGATGACCTTGCGGGTGGGCGAGGAGACGCGGCGCAGGGCGGCGTAAAGGGTGGTGGTCTTGCCGCTGCCCGTAGGGCCGGTGCTCAAGATGATGCCGTAGGGCACGTTGAGCAGTTGCAGAAACTTCTCTCGCGTTTCCGGGGAGAAGCCCAGTTCCTCTAAATCGTAGAGGCCCGCGCTTTTGTCCAAGATGCGTAGCACCACGCTCTCCCCAAACAGCGTGGGCACGGTGGAGACGCGCAGGTCAATCTCCTTGCCCAACACCCGAAGTTTGATGCGCCCGTCTTGGGGCAGGCGACGTTCGGCGATGTCCAAATCGGCCATGATTTTAATGCGCGAAGTGATGGCCGCCTGCAAACGCTTGGGAGGGGGAGAGGGCATGTCGTGCAGCACACCGTCAATGCGGAAGCGCACCTTAAGTTCCCGCTCGAAGGGCTCAATGTGTACGTCGCTGGCCCGTTCCTGTACCGCCTGACGCAGGATGTAGTCCACCAATTTGATGACCAACGCCTCCCGGGCCAGACGCTGCAGGTCGGCGATGTCTTCTTCCTCCTCTTCGATGATTTCAATTTCCCCCTCCGTCACATCGGCCATAATCCGCTTCATGTAATGCTCTTCCACGAAGCGGCGGATGTCCTCCGGGTCGGCCAGCACGGGCTCGATGTCCAGCCCGGTGACTAAACGCAGGTCGTCCAAGGCCCCCAAGTTCAGCGGGTCGGCGATGGCAACGCGCAGGGTATCGTCCCGCCGAGCCAGGGGCAGCACCTGGTGGCGGTAGGCCAGTTCTGGCGGGATTACTCCGATGACCTCGGGGTCAATGTCCCGTTCCCGCAGTTGCAGCAGCGGGAGGCGGAACTGTTCCGCTAATACAGTGAGCACCTCCTCCCGCGAAACATAGCCCAACTCCACCAGAATCTGGCCCAACCGTTCTCCCGGCGTTTCCCGCTGGAGGTCAAGGGCCTCGTTGAGTTGGCCCTCCGTCAACTCCGTCCGCCGCAGGAGCAACTGCCCAATGCGGCGGTCTTCCCAATCTGTGCGCATGTTCTTTCCTCCTTACTGGATGCACGAGGCCACCAGGATACAGGTTGCAGGAAGCCACCAATCACAAACTTTAGACCGCCCCCTCCGCCAAAAGTTCATCCGGGTCAGAAAATCAACTCTACTACCTTTATTGTATCCCCTCTCACTCCAAATGTCAAGAGCCACTTGACGGCAGCGCGAATATTTAGTATAATTAAAAAGGTGGGCAAGTAGTAGTCACAAAGGTGGATGCGGGAGGGAACGGAGGGTCAAGAGAGCCATGACGGAAATCGAAAGGGAGTTGGACGTTCTAATTCGGGCTCGCTACCCGATTTTGTACATCGTCTCCTACGAGGAGACGCGGGTGGAAAGGACCCTGCAGCGCATTGCTCGGCGGAGCCACAAAGAGGTCATCACCTGGACGGTGACCGACGGCTTTTCCGATGGCGGCCGTCCCACCCGCCGGCCCCAGAAGAAGGCCAGCCAAACGGTCGAGGTGGAGCAGGCTTTGGAGGCCCTCGACTATGTGCTCGAATGGCGGGGTTCTACCGACCCTCATGCGCCGCGGGGCGTACTTTTTGTGCTCAAGGATTTCGACCCCTATATCAGCGCCCCGGCGGTGGAGCGCAAACTACGGGATGTAGCCCAGGCCCTTAAAACCAGCCTTAAAACTTTGATTATTCTATCGCCGGTTCTGAAAGTGCCTTCCCACTTGGAAAAAGACATCACCGTTATTGACTATCCCCTACCCAATTACGAGGAATTGAAGGCCATTTTGGAGAATTTGGTGCGGCATGTGGAAAAGAGCCCGCACGTGCGAATAGACCTGGACGAGCCCGACCGGGAGTTGTTCGTCAAGGCTGCTCTGGGTCTGACCGCGGCGGAAGCGGAGAACGTCTTCGCCAAGGCGCTGGTGATGGACGGCAAGTTGGAGCGCATGGACGCGCAAGTGGTGCTGTCCGAGAAGAAGCAAATCATTCGCAAGAGTGAAACCCTTGAGTATTACGAAAGTGATGCCCGCTTTGCCGACATTGGAGGCATGGACGCGCTGAAGGAGTGGCTGCGCAAGCGCAAGCGGTCGTTCACGGAGAAGGCCCGGGCCTTCGGCCTGCCGGAGCCGCGGGGCGTGCTGCTCATCGGGGTACAGGGCTGTGGCAAGAGTCTGGCCGCTAAGGCAGTTTCGGCCCTGTGGGAACTTCCTCTGCTGCGGTTTGACATCGGCACGGTGTTCGGCAAATACGTGGGCGAGAGCGAGGCCCGCATGCGCCATGCCATCCGGGTTGCCGAGGGAGTGGCCCCATGCCTAACTGGAGACACAGTTATCCCTCTGGCTGACGGCCGAGAGATGACTCTGAGGGAAATATATGAGCAGCAGGAAAACTCCTTCACCGTACCGGCGCTGAGTGAAGACCTCAAGCAGACTGCAACTAAGGTATTGGCTATTACTCGTCGGCCTTGTCCCAACGATTTGTATGAAATGACTTTCTTCCATACCAAGATTAAAGCCACAGGCAACCATCGCTTTCCTGTGCTGCGACAGGGGAAAGTGGAATGGGTGAGAGCGGATGAACTCACGAGGGATGATTATGTAGCGGCTCCACGAATACTACCGACGGGCTCACATGTACCAGCGAGGTTGGAGTTGCCCCCTGATGAAACGCGGCTATACGGTCAGCAATTATTTGCCTCCTTTGACCGCTACCCGGCCGATTTTTGTCCTCCCAATATTCATTCCCTTCCTCGGTCCTGCACAGAACCAACCTTACTGAGGGAAGCCGAACGCATCATAGTTTCTACTTTCGGAGGCCAACCGTTGGTGGTTCCCTTGAATCATGAGCAAAGTACAACTTTGGCATCGTTAGTAGAGAACATGAATGTCTGGGTCAGCGCACACCAGCCCTCGGTTCCCGAATCCTTGGAAAGTTTACGGAGATTTGTGGACAGTGACGTGGTGTGGACCCGTATTAGAAGCATACGCCGTATTCCGCCAGAAGATTACGTATATGACCTTTGTTGTGAGGGGCCGTATAACTTCGTGGCTAATGGAGTGTTTACCCACAATTGCGTCCTCTGGATTGACGAATTGGAGAAGGGTTTTTCGGGCATGACGGGAGGGGAGGATTCCGGCACTTCCGCCCGGGTTCTGGCCAGTTTTCTCACCTGGCTGCAGGAGAAAACGGCCCCGGTGTTCGTCATCGCCACCGCCAACGATGTGCACAAACTGCCCCCCGAACTGCTGCGCAAGGGACGGCTGGACGAAATCTTCTTCATTGACCTGCCCGCCCAGAGCGAACGAGAAGAAATTTTCGCCATCCACCTGCGCAAGCGAGGTCGCGACCCAGCCAAGTTCGACATCCCCAAACTGGCTAAGGCTGCCGAGGGGTACAGCGGCTCGGAAATCGAACAGGCCATCATTGGGGCCCTTTACGACGCCTTCGATGAGGACCGGGACATTACGGATGAGGACATCCTGCGGAACATTAAAGTAACTGTGCCCATTTCCCGCACTATGCGGGAGCGAATTGAAGCCCTGCGCGCCTGGGCCCACGAACGTGCCCGTAATGCTTCTACGCTGAGCAAGTGAGAGCGGGCCATGGTAGCCCTAATCAGTTGATTCCTTTGGTCGTCGCATCCTACTTTCCAACTCGCGCAGGGTCTGCTCCAACTGCTTCACCACCTCGCCGTAGCGTCGCCAATCGCCCTCCTGCAAGGCCGCTTGCGATTCCTCAAAGGTCTGCACCGCTTCCGCAATTAACGCCTCCGGCTGGCGTTCGACCGGCGGACTCACCTCTGGTGGGGTCGGCGGGGGAACTTCCGGCGGGGGGGCTACCTCCTCTGGCGGGGCCTCTGTGGGCCGACCGAAAATGCGTTCCAGGGCCCTTTCCAAGGTGGGCTCCATGACCACCCGTTTGCCGTAGACCACAATTACCCTCTTCAGTTCCGGCAGGGGACTGGCTTCTGCCCGCAGGTAGAGTGGCTCCACGTAGAGCAGCGATTCTTCGATGGGAATCACCAACAGATTGCCCCGGAAAACTTCTGACCCCCGTTGGCTCCACAGGGTCAACTGGCGCGAAATGTCGGGGTCCTGGTCAATGCGGGCCTCGATTTGCTCTGGCCCGTACACCAGTTTGCGCTTGGGAAACCCGAACACAATTATCCGCCCGTAGTCCTCGGGGTCGCACTTGGCACACATCCAGGCAATCATATTGCGCTTGTTGCGGGGGGTAAAAGGCAGTATGAGAATGAACTCCTCCTCCGGCTCGCCCGGCAGGCGCATGATGATGTAATAGGGCCGCATGAGTTGCCATTGATCCTGCCCCTGCCCTTCCTGGCTCCTCTCCCGGGCAATGGTCCATTGGTCCTCTTTGTTGTAGAAAGTGGTGGGGTCGGTCATGTGGTAAATGGTGTACATGGCCGCTTGGAACTCAAACAGGTCCTGGGGATAACGGATGTGGGCGCGTAGTTCCGGCGGCATTGCGGCGAAGGGTTTGAACAGGGAAGGGAAAATGCGACTGTAGGTCTTAGCCAAGGGGTCAGTCTCGTCTACCAAATAGAAAGTCGTCGTGCCGTGGTAGGCGTCCACCACTACTTTTACCGCGTTGCGGATATAGTTGAACATTCGGTGGGGGGTGCGCAGTTCCGGCTCGGAGTAGGGATAGCGACGGGTGATGGTATAGGCATCAATAATCCAGTAGAGCCGCCCCTCGGCCAGTACAATGTAGGGGTCATCGTCGTAGGTCAGGAAAGGGGCAATGGTTTCCACCCGGCGTCGAATCTGACGGCGGAAGATGATACGGCTTTGCGGAGTGACGAACTGGGTGAGGAAAATCTTCGCATCGCGGAAGCGCAAAGCGAACAGTATCCGCCGCCAGAAGGAACCTACCGGCACCCCTCCCCGTCCCTGATAGCGAGTTTTAACGTTCTGGGTCCCCTGAGGATAGTCAAATTCGGGTTCCGCCGTGTGCACCAGCAGGTAGTCCTCCAGTTCTGCTTCCAACTCCTCCTGCCGACGCATCTCCACCTCGGCCCGACGTCGCTGCCGCGGGGTAGCCGGTCCGGTGAAGGGGGAAACCACTTCAGGCGACCGAGGACGTTTGACCACTTCGCCGAAGTAGATTTCCGGCCGCTCCACCTGCAATCCCACGGGCGATACGGGTGGAATGTCCTTAATGAACCAGGCGGGCAGGCCGTTTTCCACCCGGTTCGCCGGACTCATGCAAATCCCGTAGCCGTGGGTGTACACCACATGCTCATTTACCCACCGTTTAGCCTGCTCTGGAAGTTGGTTGTGGTCGAGTTCCCGAGCCGAGAGCATAACTTGGTAGAGTTCGCCTTGAATGCGGTAGCGGTCAATGTCTACTCCGTGGAACTCATAATAGGGCCGAATTTCCTGCATCTGCTCGTAGGTGCTGCGCAGGGGCCGATGGTCCCACAGGCGAATGTTGCGGATGGTCACCGCGTTGCGCTGCAAATCATTGGCCTCCAGGGCTTCCTCAGCCGCAAAGTCGTGTTCCTGGATTTGGTCCAGACCGTAAGCCCGGCGAGTGAAGGCAATGTTGTACTCAATGTACTGCTTTTCCTTGTCAATCTCATTGGGAGCGACTAAGAACTGCTGCAGCAGTTTCGGGTACACATTCCCCCCCACCACGGCCACCAATAACACCGCTCCCAGCCCGTATAGTGCTGGCCGAGGACTGCGTTCCCCCCAACTGCGCAAACACAGACCAGCGGCTATGATACACAGCACCGCCAATAGGGTGTACACCGGCAAATTGGCGTGCACGTCGGTATAACCGGCCCCGAACACCACACCCCGCGAGGAATAGAGGATTTCGTACCGCTTTAGCCAGTACAGTCCCCCCCGCAAAACTAAGAAAGCAGCCCCAAGCCCCAGCAGATGGTTCTTCGCCTGGGTGGCGATGAAAAGTTCCTCCTCACTTATTTGTATCCCCTCCTCGTAGAAGTAGAGGAGCGCCACAAACAGGACCACCAGCACCAAAGCCGCTGAGAGACCTTGTAGGGCGGTCTGCCAGAATGGCCAGCGGAACACGTAGAAGCCTATGTCGTGGTGGAAAATGGGGTCTTCCACCCCGAAGGGAGAAGCATGTAGAAATTGCAGCCAAATGCGCCAGCGGCTGCTCACATACAGACCAGCCACCACGCTGGCGGCG
>DTZQ01000629.1 GCA_012961305.1 Armatimonadota bacterium
CATGACTTCGTGGTAGACATCGCTCCCGACGTGCCGCGCATTGAAGCCGACCGGGAGTCCATCGAAAAAATCCTCACCAACTTGGTGAACAATGCCATTAAGTACTCCCCTGAGGGGGGAACAGTTACGGTGCAAGTGGTACGCCATGACAACGGGGTGCGCCTCAGCGTGCAGGACGAAGGTATCGGCATTCCTGAAGACCAACGGGGAAAAATCTTTGAGCGGCTGGAAACCGGCGATTGGGATGATACCCGGGCCGAACAGGGGCCGGGCATTGGCCTCTTCATGGTCAAACATCTGGTAGAGGCCCACGGAGGAACTATTGAGGTGGAGAGCGAAGTAGGTAAAGGTTCAACTTTCACGGTGACCTTACCCCTACACCCGCCGCCGGAAGTACTGCAAAGGCAGAGGGAAACCACAGGAAACCAAACCGCATGAGCCTACCACCGCTGAAAATACTGCTGGCATTTGGCACGCGGCCGGAAGCGGTGAAATTGGCTCCTATTATTGTTCGGCTGGGGGCGAACCCGGCCGCGTTTAATTTATGTTTAGTGACCACCGCGCAGCATCGAGAAATGCTGGACCAAGTTCTGCAGGTTTTCGACCTGCACCCGGACTATGATTTGAACCTCATGCAGCCCAATCAGACCCTTCCTGACCTGACTTATCGGGTATTGACCCACCTCACCCCGGTCTTACAGCAGGAACGCCCCGACCTTCTCCTGGTCCAAGGGGACACCACTACGGTTTTGATGGCGAGCCTGGCCGCTTTTTATGAGCAAATTCCGGTGGGACATGTGGAAGCGGGTCTGCGGACAGATAACCGTTATGACCCCTTTCCAGAGGAAATGAATCGGCGCTTGACCACGCGGTTGAGTTCCCTCCACTTCGCCCCCACCGAAACTGCCCGGCAAAACTTGCTGGCGGAGGGGGTTCCCGCAGACCAGATTTACGTGACCGGCAACCCAGTCATTGACGCCTTGCAAAGTATCACGCGCCGGGGAACAGGGCCCTTGCCGCCGGATTTACCGCCGGCGGCCCTGGCCAATCATCGCTTACTGTTGGTCACCGCCCACCGCCGGGAGAACTGGGGGGAGCCTTTGGAGGCCATTTGTCGGGCCCTGGGTGAACTGGCAGGGCACTATCCGGACACGGTGATAGTGTATGCGGTGCACCGCAATCCCCTGGTCCGTACCACCGTTCATCGCCTCTTGGACGGACGGGAGAGGGTGTACCTTATCCAACCCCCAAACTATGTGACCTTCGTTGAACTAATGCGTCGTGCTTATCTAATTTTGACTGACTCCGGGGGGTTGCAGGAAGAAGCCCCGGCTTTGGGGGTGCCGGTTTTGGTGCTCCGCCGGACGACTGAAAGGCCAGAGGGCATCGCGGCCGGGACGGCTCAATTGGTGGGTACGGAAACGGAAGCCATCGTTGCTGCTGCCGGTCGGCTGTTGGAGGATAAAAAGGCTTACCAGCACATGGCCCGGGCAGTGAACCCCTATGGCGATGGGCAGGCGGCGGAACGCATTGAAGCGGCCCTCTTGCATTACTTCGGTCGCTGCGACCAACGTCCGCCCGACTTTGTCGCCGGATGAACAGAAGATACGCCGTTAGCCACAGAACTGCACGGGAGAACACGGAAAAGGGCTGTCCCTCCAGATGACGGGGAGCAGATGTGTTAATAAGGAATCAAGGCTTCAGCCGCTCACCACCCCTCGGAACGCCTAAGGGTGGGACCCCAGAGGAGGAACTCTCAAAGGGCCGTGGTTTGTAAAGGGGAGCAAGGCGATGCGAACCTCCAAAGGTGACCGTTGGAGTGTCAAAAAAACTTTGGTCTGGAGTGCAGTAATTCTCTTTGGCGGGATCCTTGCCTGGAAAATCCCGACTGACACCTATTTGGCCCTTTGGCATGGGGCAGTACGAGTGTTTATCATCGTACTTCTGGCTACCATCCTTACCTACATCCTTCGGCCAGGGGTTAAGACCTTGCAGCAGTGCCATGTAGGGCGGTGGCGCATCTCTCGGTGGTTGGCCACACTGCTCATGTTCTCGGTCTTGCTTGTGGTGGGAGGAGTATTGTTGCACTTCACCATGGCCCCTATCATCGTGGAAATTGCGGAATTGGGGCGCAGTCTGGACAAGTGGATGGAGGAACTTCCGGCCCGCGTGGATTCCTTCTTGGCCTTCTACGCGGAACAACTGCCTCCCTCAGTCCGGGCGTTCATTGACGCTCAAATCCGCCAATGGGCGACAGAGGGGAACATTTTGGAAAAACTTACCCGTGGGGCCTATCGTACCTTCGGGGGGCTGGCGCTGCTCTTGGAACTGCTTTTCATTTCCTTCCTGACCTTTTTCTTTCTCACCGGTGGCCCTTCCCTCCACCGCGAGTTCCTGCTTTTGCTCCCACCCCCAAAACATGAAGCCATTGAGGTAGCGCTGGCGCGGGTGGATGAAACCATAGACCGTTACCTGCGGGGACTGGTCTTAGTATGCTTTATCGCCGCGGTCTTAGTCACTACGGGCTTGGCCGTGCTGCGCATTAAGTTCTCCCTCCTCTTAGGGCTGTTCGCCGGTTTGACCCGGGCCATTCCCACTATTGGGCCTATCTTCGGGGGCATACCCATTGTTTTAGTGGTGCTGCTCACGGACCGAGGGCTAAAAGTTCTAATGGCCGTTCTAACTTTTTACGTGGCTTTACATCTGGCAGAAAGTAAAATCATCATGCCCAACATCATCGGCCACGAACTGGAACTCCATCCGGCGGTGGTTATCCTCGCCCTGCTGGTGGGGGAAGCCTTCTTCGGCATTTTGGGCATGTTCTTGGCCGCGCCAGTAGTGGCCGTAGTGCGGACCTTTCTGGTTCAGTATCGGGCCCAAACCGCTATGCGGGAGGCCGCCTGAATGTCCTCCGTACAGGCCTTTTTCCTGGGACTGGTGCAGGGCTTAACGGAGTTCCTGCCGGTCAGCAGTTCCGGCCATTTGGTGGTAGTGCCCTACCTGTTCGGTTGGGAACGGCTGGAGCATCAAGTTGCTTTTGACGTCCTCCTGCATGTAGGAACCTTGGTCTCCTTGGGCCTTTACTTTCGTCGGGAATGGGGAACCTTAATACGAGCCTGGGGACGGAGTTGGCGTCATCTCCTTTCCCGGGCCGCCTTTGCCCAGCAATGGCGGGAGAGTGCAGAGGCCCGGCTGGTTTGGTTAGTACTGCTTACCCTCTTACCTCTGGGTCTTCTGGCTGCGCCTTTGAGGAATTGGGTCCTGTCTCTCTCGCGGAATGTGGCCTGGGTAGCCAGTTGTCTCTTAGTGACTGGTCTGCTGGTCTGGGGGGGCGAGCGGAAGGGGAAAGGACAGCGGACCTGGCGGCAAATCACCGTTGCTGATGCGTTGCTCATAGGTTTGGCTCAGTGTCTGGGGGTTTTGCACGGCATTTCTCGCTCGGGCATGACCCTCGCAGCGGGCCTGTGGCGAGGTCTCGACCGGGAGGCAGCCCCGCGGTTCGCCTTCCTCATGAGCGTGCCTGCCATTGCCGCTGCGGCCGTGGCGGAGGTGCCAGAACTGGCCCAAACTAACTCCTTAGGCTGGCTGCCCTGCATCGTAGGCTTCATCGTGGCGGCGGCGGCTGGCTACTTCGCTCTGCGGGTGGTATTCCGCTTCGTGCAGGCGGGGAAACTAAGTTACTTTGCCTACTACTGCTGGGCTTTGGGTCTGATAACGTTGTTAGTTCTGGGATTGCGGGGCTGAACATGGAAAGCATCGAACTGGAGATTTTCAAGAACCTGTTTGCTTCCGTCGCAGAGGAGATGGGGGCGACTCTGGGGAGGAGTGCCTATTCGCCTAACATTAAGGAAAGGCGGGATTACTCGTGTGCCGTATTCGACGCCACGGGCCGCTTGGTAGCGCAAGCAGCCCATATTCCCGTCCACTTAGGGGCCATGCCGTTGTCTGTCGCCCAAAGCCTGCGTGATTTCGACACCTTCGCCCCCGGCGATGTAGTACTCCTCAACGACCCCTACCGGGGCGGCACTCACCTGCCCGATTTAACCTTGATTTCCCCTGTGTTTGTGGGGGAGGAACTTTTGGGCTTCGTGGCTAACCGCGCTCATCATGCCGACCTGGGTGGAAGCCGGCCAGGCTCCATGGGGTTGGCCAAGGAGATTGTGCAGGAAGGATTACGCATCCCACCGGTCAAGTGGTATGAAGCGGGCCGGGAAAATGTTGCCCTGCGGCAACTGTTGCTGGCCAACGTGCGCACCCCCGAGGAGCGGTTAGGGGATTTGGCAGCGCAGCGAGCGGCCAACCACATAGGTGAATGCCGCCTGCGGGAAATAGTGGAGCGCTACGACTTGCCTACGGTTCGCGGCTACATGCACGCTTTGCAGGAATATGCAGAGCGGATGGCGCGGACGGCTTTAGCCTTTATTCCTCCGGGGACCTATCGTTTTGCAGACCTTTTGGACGATGACGGAGTTACGGAGGAGCCGGTGGAGATTCGGGTGGCAGTCGCCATCGCCGAGGGGGAAGCCACGGTGGACTTCACCGGCACGGCGGCCGAACGGCCCGGCTGCTTGAACTGCGTGTACGCGGTAACGGTGGCGGCTACCTATTATGCCTTTGCTTGCCTGTGGGGGCCCGAGGTGCCGGTCAATGCTGGCTGTTTTGCCCCTTTGAGCATTATTGCTCCCCCGGGCACCGTAGTCAACGCAACTTTTCCCCATGCAGTTGCCGGGGGGAACGTGGAAACCGCTCAACGCATCGTGGACGTTCTCTTTGGCGCCCTGGCTCAGGCCCTTCCCGACCGCATTCCGGCTGCCAGTTGTGGAAGCATGAACAACCTTCTCATCGGGGGCTACGACCCCTTCCGGGAGCGGCCCTTTACCTATTACGAAACTATTGCTGGTGGCTTGGGGGCTCGGCCTGACCGGGACGGAATAAGTGGGGTGCATACTCACATGACCAACACCCTCAACACGCCCATTGAGGCCCTGGAGTTCGCCTATCCCCTGAGGGTGCTACGCTACGAGTTTCGGGAAGGCAGCGGGGGGGCAGGAAAGTACCGAGGTGGCGATGGTTTGCGCCGGGACATACAAGTACTCTGCGCTGCGGAGGCGACCATTCTATCCGAGCGCCGGCGCACTGCTCCCTATGGACTGCGCGGCGGCGAGCCCGGCCAACCTGGCGAAAATGCGCTCCTGACTCCGGAGGGAGAACGACCTCTGCCAAGTAAGGTGGAATTGACCCTGCAACCGGGCGAGGTTCTCAGCATCCGCACCCCCGGCGGGGGAGGATATGGTTCCCCGAAAAAAGGACTTGCATAAATTGACAATTAGGTGTACAATAATAACGGAGCCTTTTGGAGTCAGGCACTTCAGTGCCGTCTTAAGGGGGCATGAGTCCAGAGGAGGGGGAAATTGCCACCCGCCCTATCGCGTAACGCGGTTAAATGGCGCCGCCGTCGCCTACGGCGAGCAGGGGTCTTGGGCTTGGCGGCGGGGGTTTTGGCCTGGTGGACGTGGGGTTGGCCTTACGTTTCACAAATGCCTGTGTTCCGGGTGCAGGAGATAGATTTAGGTTCCTGTCCGGTGGAACTGCGAGCGCCCATAGCCACGCTTTTACGGCCTTATATGGGCCAGAGTTATTTCACTCTCCGCCGCTATCGGGCCCAGTTAGAGGTTGACCTCACCCGCCTTCCAGCCGTGCGGGTGGCCAGGGTGGAGTTGCAGTGGCCTCGCTGGGTGAAAGTACATGTACTCCCCCGCGAGCCTTTGATGCAAGTGGTATTCGCTGACCGTTTGTGGTTAGTGGATGAAGAAGGGGTTATCGTGCGCGAGGTTGCAGAACGGGTGCCTGGATTGCCGTTGGTGTACGGATTGACAGTGGAGGAAGACTTTCCGGGGGGCACTATTCCGGCTGACCAGTGGCAACCCCTGTGCGAGTGTCTGGCCGCAGCCCGGAGTAAGGGGGTGGAATTGGCCTGTTTGGCTTGGAAGGGGGAGAGGGGACTGCAGGTGCGTACCAGCGAGGGAGAACGATGGATTTTAGGACTGCCGGAAAACCTGATTTACAAACTACAACTGTGTGCAGCCATTCGGGAATCCCTTCGCCGCGAAGGAACTGCCCTTGAATATGTGGACGTAAGCGCGGAAATACCCATTTGTAAGCCCCTGGTGGCAAGCCAACGCTCTTGACCATGGCGGCTAAAATTAAGACAAATCTAAAACGCTTGCCCTGGCCCATTTTTGGGGTTTTCTTGGTGCTGGGAGGCTTGGTGGCCATTCAGATGAAAACTCGGTGGGCCTTACAGCGGGCCTCCCTGCCCCTGAACGCCCGCATTGAAGTGGTGCAGGCGATGTATCTTAATGCGCAGGAGGAAATTGAACGCCTCCGGAAGGAAATCGCTTCCCTACGGACGAAAATTGAGGAACAGGAAAGGGCCATGGCCCAGGGGGAAGATTATCTGGAAAGCCTGCAGAAGAGCCTGGAACAAATGAAGGTCATCGCGGGCCTGACCCCCGTAGAAGGGCCGGGAGTCATTGTACGTCTGGCAGACAGCCAACGGCCAGTAATTTTAGAGCAGGACCAAAACCCTTTAGTAGTCCACGATTTGGACATTGTGCAAGTGCTCAATGAACTTAAGGCGGCAGGGGCTGAGGCTATTACGGTTAATGGACAGCGCATTGTGGCCATGAGCGCGGTGCGCTGTTCGGGGCCGGTGATGCAGG
>DTZQ01000630.1 GCA_012961305.1 Armatimonadota bacterium
CAAGCATCCCTCGATGAAACGAGAATCTCCCCGATTCATCGGGGAGAGTGTCAAACACCGGGAGGCGGAGGAGTTGCTTGCCCTGGCGCAGGAGTTCCTGAGTTACACCGCGGGGGCCTGCGAAAGGGAGGAATGGCGGGTGGCCATTGATGAGGGTTACAATGCGGCTGAACTGGCCGTAAAGGGGTTAATTTTACTCGCGGGCGAGGACTTGGCCCGTACCCAGGGGGGCCTCGGGGGTCAGTTTGGCCGCCTGTACGGAGAAGCTGGAAAGACACCGCGGGAATGGGGGCGTGAACTGCATCGGGCCCAACAACTGCGCACTGCCGCCCGCTACCGTTATGCGGCTATCCTCTCCGCCGATGACGCCCGCCGGGTGGTGGCCCTGGCAGAGCAACTGATACGGACCCTGCAAAACGAGTTGGCCGCCCGCGCCTCTTAACGGTTAACCCATGGCCAAGATACTGACCTGTCTACTGTCCATTGCCTACGGCCTGCTGGCCTGGGAGATGGCGGAGGTCCAGCGGGTGCGGTTGGCCTATCGGTTTGCGCGGGGCCAAACGACTCGCTACCAACTAACCGTGCTGGGCGTGGGGTGCCTCACGCTCAGCGGAGCCACGGCAAGTGGGGAACCGCTAATTGTACCCTTCGACATGCAGGTGCAGGGCACGTTCCGCCGGCGAGTGTTGAAGGTCGCGGCCAACGGCCGGGCAGAGGTGGAAACTCAGTTGGAAACCCTGGCCTTGAAGGCCACTGGGGCAGGTCAGCAGGTGGAGGCCGAGATGTCTCCAGGTTCGTTTCGGGCCACTTTGAACGGCCAGAAATGGGTTCCTTCCCCCCCCACTTTTCCCCCGTCGGGGGAGAAAAGTGAGACTGCCTTCGACCCCCAAAGGCTGTTGCAGCCGGTCCGCCAGCAGGTCACGCCGACGGGCAAAACCACTTCTTCCTCGCCGAAACTGGAGGTCTCCTGGGAGTCATTGGCCCCTGCGATAGCCCCCCTTTTGCGCTTGGGACAGCAACTCCAAAGGTTCTGGCCTCAGTTCCCGCAGCGAGAGGTCAAGCCCGGCGAAACGTGGGAGCAACCGTTCCGCCTGCCCCTGCCCGGCCCGGCGGCGGAAATTGCGACCTCAACCCTCCAGTACACCTTTGCCGGGCTCACCGCTTGGGAGGGGGAAACTTGCGCCCAGGTGCGCCTGCAGGGGGTTCTCAATTTGCCCCCCTTCCTCCTGCCTCTGAGGCCAGTTCCGAGGCCACCGAAGGGGCCAAGGTCCCTGCGGGCAGAGCAACTGAAAGTAAGGCTGCACGGCACCGTGTACTTCGTCCCCGGCCGCGGGCAATGGTGGGGACAGGACCTCACGGCTGACCTCTACCTGAGGGCAACGACCTCGTCCTCCACGGAGCCAGAATCACCGCCACTGAAACTGGAACTGGAGGGAGAAGTGCGGGTCCTCATCAAACCGATTTCTTCCTCCGCGCAGGTCCCTTAGCCGGGTCACCGCAAGCGCACTACGGGTTGCTCCCGCATGAGGTACATCCGTCGCTTCAAATCGTACACCGTAGCACACAGCCAGCGGTCGGCGTTGACCCCGAAACCCACGCGCAGGCGGGCCTCTCGTTCGTGGGGAGGATGGGGTGGATTGAGCGTGCCCAAAGTGGGGTTGTCGCGGTTCAGGGGAACAATGGCGGTGGGCACTTCCCCCTCTGGCCCTGGCACCCGCAGGCGGCCATCCGGCCCCCAGATGAGCCGCTTCTGGGTTCCCGAAGCCCGACTGATTTCACAGATTACCAGTTCAAAAGTCGTTGCCGGTTCTCCCCGCGGACAGGTGGGGGTCAGGAAATCCTCCCAGAAGTTGGGTTCGGTCGGATAAATCGTACCCTCAGGGACAATGATGGGATATTCCGCTTGCTTTGTCTCCTCGTCGTAGAGCAGCAGGGCGTAATCGTGGCGGATGAAATCCTGCACTTTGTAGCCGGAGGCCAACCCGCAGGCCCCATGGGCCACTGCCTCGAAGGGCAGCCAGTCTCGCAACCGCTCCCGGCCAAAGAGTTCCTCCAACAGGGTGTGCACCTCCGGCAGCAGGGTGGAACCGCCCACCAGCAGCACTTCGTCTATCTCCCGGGCCTCCAAACCCTTCGTGGCGGCTTCCTGCAGGGCCTCCTCCAGGACTCGCCTCAGGTCCACGTACAGGCCGCAGTCGGCTAAAAGTTGCACAAACTCCTCGCGGCTGATGGAGAGTCGGGCCCCACTTCGGTCCACCGCCAACTCGCGCAAGGCCCGGTCCTGAAAGATGAAAGTGGCCTCTTCCTGCCAGTAAAGTTGCTCCTTGACCCGCCGCGATTCGTCCAACAGGGCCCGATACCAGTCGGTATCGTCCCAGGCGGTAAGGTCGTTCCCCGTGCGGCGGCAGAACTCCTCCAAAAGCCACACGTCCACGTGGTCGCCACCCAAGTTAAGCCCCTGCTTGGCGATGACCTCGCCCTGCCCGGCCTTTTCCACGGTCGGGCCGGTGCGAATCAGGGCCACGTCCAAGGTGCCGCCGCCGAAGTCGAAAACCAACAGGTTTTGCTCTCGCTCAATGTTCAGCCCGTAACCAACGGCCGCGGCAACTGGCTCGTCCAGCGTCCGAAACCGTCGCACCCCCAACTGGTTGACCATAATGTAGCGCAGTTCCGCCCGATAGGTCTCGTAACTGTCCACCGGCACACTCATCACCAGGTCGCGAATGCGGGTCCCGTGCTGGTGGTAAATGGCCGCCAACAACTCGCGGAGGAAAACTTTGGTCACGTAGCGCACGGAAGCCGGATGGCCATTTAGCCAAGCAATAGGGCGCCGGCTCTCCCGCCCCAGGAGGGGCTTGAAGGAGCGGGCAAAGGCCCTGGCTCGACCGTCGTAGTTCATCTCCCAAGCCACCTGGCCGATTTCCGCCTGCCGACCTAAGAACCAGCGTCGTTCCACAAAGGGCCAGCGTCCCAGGTGGTCGCGCCAGGTGCGGGGATGGCGCAGGTACACCGCCGAAGGAACCACTGGCGTTTCGGTCAGGATTTGTGGCCGCGAAATCTCCCGCAGCGGTACGACCCGCGGCTCCTGAGCCTCCGGGTCCCACCGCGCCACCACAGTATTAGTAGTCCCCAAATCAATGGCCCAAAACATAGTTAGTGACTGCCCCCGCTTCCGCTTCGCATCCTATATTCCTTCCTCCCGTTGAGAGGGCCGGGGAAATTGTATCATATTTTCGTCAAGTTTTCCAGAGTTTTTATTGGGCTACTATTCCCCCTTGACATTGCCTCTCAAATCCGCTATAATCTTAGAAGCCTTAAACATTCTCGGCAAATGCGACGGAAAATGATTCTCGACCGCATTGTGGCGGTGAAACGGGAGGCCGTGGCGGCTCAGAAGCGGCGGCAGCCCCTGAAAGAGTGGCAGGTGCGGGTTGCACAGGCTTCCCCGCCCCTGGATTTCGCAGCTGCCCTCCGGGCCCGGCCAGGCGTGGCTCTCATTGCGGAGGTGAAGAAAGCCTCTCCCTCCCAGGGAGTTTTGCGCCCGGATTTCGACCCGGTAGCCCTCGCTCGAACTTATGCGGCCTTCGGCGCTGCTGCCCTCTCCGTGCTGACCGAGGAATCGTTCTTTCAGGGCCGCCCGGAGTTTCTGCCTGCCATTCGGGCCGCGGTGTCCGTGCCCCTGCTGCGCAAGGATTTCATCGTAGATGCGTACCAAATCTACGAAACGCGGGCCTTAGGAGCGGATGCCTTGCTGCTCATCGCGGCCGTGCTCACCCCCAGCCAGTTGCGGGATTTTCTGGCTCTCAGTCGGGAATTGGGGATGACCAGTTTGGTGGAGGTGCACACGGAAGCGGAACTGGAGGCGGTGCTGGCCACCGAGGCCCTGGTCATCGGGATTAACAATCGCGACCTGGGCACCTTTGAAACGGACCTGGCCACGACCGGCCGCCTGCGGCCCCTCTTCCCTCCGGAGCGAATAGTGGTCAGCGAAAGCGGCATTTCCACCTCGGAGCACGTGCGCCAACTGGCCCTCTGGAAGGTGGACGCCATGCTGGTCGGGGAGGCCCTGATGCGGGCGACCAACGTGGGAGCCAAAGTACGGGAACTGCTCAATGGTGCGGGTTAAAATTTGCGGCGTAACCAGCGTGGAGGAGGCTTTGGCGGCGGTGGAGGCGGGAGCCGATGCGCTGGGCCTGAACTTCTACCCCCCCAGCCCACGGGCCCTGGACCTCTCCACGGCACAGGCCATCTGCCGGGCCTTGCCGCCGTTCGTCGTGCGGGTGGGGGTGTTCGTGGACCAGCCGGCGGCTAAAATGATGGAGGTGGCCGCCACCTGTGGCCTGGACTGCCTGCAGTTGCACGGAGCGGAGCCGCCAGAGACAGGGGAAGTCCTCCGTCCCCGGCGGGTTATCAAGGCTTTTCGCCTGCGGACGGAGGAGGACTTGGAGCGTTTGTGGCCCTATGTGGGAGCGGTAGATGCCTTCCTTTTAGATGCCTACGTTCCTGGGCAACCCGGGGGGACGGGCCAGACCTTCGACTGGGCCTTGGCCGTGGAGGCGCAGCAACGGTTTCCTGCCGTGCCGGTAATCCTGGCGGGGGGCCTCACCCCGGAAAACGTGGCCCGGGCCGTCCGGCAGGTACAACCCTACGCGGTGGACGTGGCCAGCGGGGTCGAAAGGCCCCCCGGCCGCAAAGACCCAGCCAAAATGCGCGCCTTCGTCCACCGGGCGAAGGGGGAGGAAAGTTGAGGAGAAGAGCCATCACTACGGTAAAAACTCTACCCGATGCTCAAGGACATTTCGGGCCCTACGGGGGCCGATTTGTCCCCGAGACCATGATGCGGGCGCTGGAACAGTTGACGGAGGAGTACCAACGGGCCAAGCAAGACCCTGAGTTCCAGCGCGAACTGGACTACTACTTGCGCGAATACGCCGGGCGGCCCACGCCCCTCTACTTCGCCGCGCGGCTCACGGAATACTTGGGCGGGGCCAAGATTTACCTCAAGCGGGAGGATTTGTGTCACACCGGGGCCCACAAAATCAACAACACTTTGGGGCAAATCCTGTTGGCCAAGCGCATTGGCAAGTGCCGCATCATCGCTGAAACGGGAGCCGGGCAGCATGGGGTAGCCACGGCTACGGCCGCGGCCATGTTCGGAATGGAGTGCGTCATCTACATGGGGGCGGTGGACATCCAGCGGCAGGCCCTCAACGTCTTGCGCATGCGCCTGTTGGGGGCCAAGGTGGTGTCCGTGGAAACCGGCGGCCGCACGCTGAAGGATGCCATCAACGAAGCCTTTCGCGATTGGATTGCCACGGTAGAGACCACCCACTACATTTTCGGCTCCGTCTGCGGGCCCCACCCCTACCCCCTGATGGTGCGCGATTTTCAGAGTGTCATCGGGCGAGAGACCAAAGCCCAAATTTGGCAGAAGGAAAAACGCTTGCCCGATGTAATTTTAGCCTGTGTGGGAGGGGGGAGCAATGCCCTGGGGATTTTCTATCCCTTCCTGGCCGAGCCGGGGGTGCGGCTTGTGGGGGTGGAAGCGGCG